>SLPP01000084.1 GCA_007131945.1 Paracoccaceae bacterium
CATGACCATGACCATGACCATGGGCACGATCATGAACACGATCACGATCACGGGCATGATCACGCCCATGACGAAGGCCACGACCATGCTCATGATCACGACGACGATCATGGCCACGATCACGGACACGGACACGGACACGGACACGGGCACGATCACGGACACGGTCATGCACATGATCACCATCACCACGGCGATTTCGACCCGCATGCCTGGATGAAACCGCAGAACGCCGCGCTCTGGCTCGGGGCGATCGCGGAGACGCTGGCGGAGCTCGACCCCGACAATGCCGAGACCTACCGCGCCAATGCCGCGGACGGGATCGCGCGGATCGAGGCGCTGGAGGCGGAGGTTGCCGACATGCTCGCGCCCGTGGGCGACGCGGGCCTGGTGATGTATCACGACGCCTATGGATACCTGGCCACCGCCTTCGGACTGAACATCCTGGGCACCATCGCGCTCGGCGATGCTGCGGAGCCCGGCGCGGCGCGGCTCACCGCGATCCGGGCGAGCCTGAAGGATGCCGGCGCCGTCTGCGTCTTTCCCGAGGTCAATCACCCCGATGCCTATGTCGCGCTGGTCAGCGAGGTCGATGACGGCCTGCGCGTGGGGGCGGCGCTGGATCCCGCGGGCGTGATGCTGGAGCCGGGCGCGGACCTCTACCCGACGCTGATGCGCGGGATGGCGGCCGCCATCACCGATTGCGTCGCCGGGGGCTGAGCCCGGCTTGACCCGGCCGCACCTCTGTGGCCCCCTGCACGGCATGTGCGGCCGGTTCGCGATCACCCTGCCCGACGACGCCATGGCGCAGCTCTTCGGCGCGGCGCCGGCGAACGACCTGCCGCCGGTGCCGCGCTACAATGTCTGCCCGACCCAGCCCGTCGCCACGGTGATCAGCCGCGAGGGGGTGCGGCATTACGGGCCGATGCGCTGGGGGTTCATCCCGCGCTGGTACAAGCACCCCACCGACGGCCCGCTTCTGTTCAACGCGCGCAGCGAGTCGCTGGCCGAGAAGCCGGCCTTCCGCGAGGCGGCGCGGGCGCGGCGGTGCCTGGTGCCGGCGACGGGTTTCTTCGAGTGGACGAAGGCGGGCGAGGCGCGGTTGCCGTGGTTCATCCGGCGGGCCGACGGGGCGCCGCTGGTCATGGCCGGGGTCTGGCAGGTCTGGCACGGGCCCGAGGGCGCGCGGGTCGGCACCTGCGCGGTGGTGACCTGCGCGGCGACGGGCGGGGTGGCGGACCTCCACGACCGCGTGCCGGTGATCCTGGAGCCCGAGGACTGGGCGCTCTGGCTGGGCGAGGCGGGGCATGGCGCGGCGCGGCTGATGCGACCGCTGCCCGAGGGGGTGCTGGAATTCCACCGGGTCGGGACCGCGGTCAATTCGAACCGGGCCGAGGGGCCGGAGCTGATCGAGCCGCTGGTCGAGGGCGCCTGATCCGGGCGCGGTGGCCGGCAAACCGGCCCCCGGCAGGCAAGCGTCCGCATGCGGACGCTTTCGTAAATAGTTGATCCTGAATGATTATTCGGCGCCGTTAACCACAACGAAACTTTCGGGAATCGCCCGGTTCGGGCCCGGAGCGCGCCGGATCGGCGCCAGCGCCCGGCCGCGGGGGCCGGGCGCGGCGGGGCTCAGCGGTCCTCGTAGCGCATGCCGTGGCCGTGACCCTTGTGCCCGCCCGAGACCTCCTCGACGGCTTCGTCGGTCAGTTGCGGCGGCAGGATCAGGTTGAGCGTGATCGCCAGCGCCGCGGCCGGCAGGAGCCCCGACGACAGCAGCACGCGCGCGGTGTCGGGCAGGTGCTGGAGCGCGGCAGGCTCGAGTTGCAGGCCGAGGCCGAGCGACAGCGAGATGGCGAAGATCACCATGTTGCGCCGGTTCCACTCGACATCCGAGAGCATCGAGATGCCGGCGGCGCAGACCATGCCGAACATGACCACGACACCGCCACCCAGCACCTCGATCGGGATGGTCGAGATCGCCGCGCCGACCTTGGGGATCAGCCCGCAGAGGATGAGGAAGATGGCGCCGATGGTGACGACGTGGCGGCTCATCAGCCCGGTCATGGCAATGAGCCCGACATTCTGGCTGAAGGAGGTGTTGGGCAGCCCGCCGAACGCACCGGCGACGGCGGTGCCGATGCCGTCGGCATAGGTCGCGCCCGAGATCTCGCGGTCGGTCGCCTCGCGCCCGGCGCCGCCCTTGGTGATGCCCGAGACATCGCCCACGGTTTCCACCGCCGAGACGAAGGCCATCAGGCAGAAACCGATGACGGCGGCGGCGGTGAAGGTGACACCGTACTTGAAGGGCACCGGCATCTCGAAGACCGGGGCGCGGGCGATGGCGGTGAAGTTCACCATGCCCATCGCCCAGGCCACCGCATAGCCGACGAGGAGCCCGATCAGCACCGCCGAGATCGCCAGCATCCCGCGGGCGTAGAACTTCAGCCCCAGCGTGACGAGGATGACCACCAGCGCAACCGACCAGCTCTGCAGGTTGCCGAAGGCGGGCGTGCCCATCGCCGGCACCCCGCCGGCGGCGTACTGGATGCCGACGCGAACGAGCGCGAGACCGATCATCAGCACGACGAGCCCGGTAACGAGCGGCGGCAGGGCGAAGCGGATGCGCCCGATCACCGTGCCGAGCGTGGCGTGGAAGAGCCCGCCGACGAGGATGCCGCCAAAGAGGACCGACAGCGCCTCGACCCCCTGCCCCGCGACCAGCGGGATCATGATCGGGATGAAGGCGAAGGAGGTGCCCTGCACGATGGGCAGCCGCGCGCCCGCCGGGCCCATGCCGATCGTCTGGATCAGCGTCGCCGCGCCGGCGAAGAGCATGCACATCTGGATCAGGTAGCGCATGTCGGGAAAACCCTCGGCCGCGGCGGCCGAGCCGAAGCCGAAGCCGGCGGCACCGGCGACGATGATCGCCGGCGTGAAGTTCGACACGAACATCGCCAGCACGTGCTGGATGCCCAGCGGCACCGCCTGGTGCAGCGGCGGCGTGAAGTTCGGATCGCGCATCTGTTCCGGCGTCGCGATCATGGTCTGGGACATGAAATTTCCTCCCGTTTGCTTCGGGTTGCGGCCACCGGTGGGGCGGCTATCTCTCGTTCTGTTGGGGTTCAGGCCGCTTCTGCCGGCGGCCTTGGGTTCAGGCGCGCACCTGAAAGGGCGCGTCGAACCAGTGTTCCTCAAGGTTGGGCGTGGCGCCGATCCGGTCGATGACGGCGAAGAGCCCCGGCGCGGCGAGCGGCGTCAGCACGCCGTGCCAGGCGCCGCGATGGAAATTGATCGCCTGCGCGCCATCGGTGAGGAAGGCGCGCGGGGTGCCCGGCGTGCCGCCCGTGTCCGGTGCGACGACGACGAGGAAGGGGTGCTGGTGCATCGGGATGAAGGCCTGGCTGCCCTCGGGGTGGCGTTCGACCATCTCGAGCCGGTAGGGCAGCGCGCGCGGCTCCGCCCGGAAGATCGAGATCCCGGCGCGGCCGGGCGGGTCGGTGTCGCGTCCGAAGTCGAGCCGCGCCCGGTCGTGCCAGCGCCCGCAGAGGCCCTGGTTGATGAGCCGGTCGGGGGCGCCCGCGGCGGCCAGCACATCGCCGAAGGGGGCGAAGGCGGCGGCGGTCAGGGGTTCGGTCCGGAGGATGCGGCTCATGCGCGACCGGGGACGCCGGGGCTGCGCAGTTTCGCGTGGCGGTTGACGTCCTTGTAAAGCAGGTAGCGGAAGGGCCCCGGCCCGGCGGCGTAGCAGGCCTGCGGGCAGAAGGCGCGAAGCCAGATGAAATCGCCGGCCTCGACCTCGACCCAGTCGCGGTTGAGCCGGTAGGCCGCCTTGCCCTCCAGGACGTAGAGCCCGTGCTCCATCACATGCGTCTCCTCGAAGGGGATGGTGCCGCCGGGGGCGAAGGTGACGATGTTGACATGCATGTCGTGGCGCAGGTCGGAAGGGTCGACGAAGCGGGTGGTGGCCCAGCGGCCCTCGGTCCCGGGCATCGGCACGGGCGGGATGTCGCGTTCGTTGGTGGCAAAGGATTCGGGCCGGTCGAGGCCGGGCGCGGGTTCCCAGAGCTTGCGGTACCAGTGGAAGCGCAGGGGCTGCGGGCCCTCGGCAAGGAGCGTCCAGCGCGCGCCCGCGGGGATATAGGCGTAGCCGCCGGGCTCGAGGTCGTAGCCGGTGGTGCCGACGGTCAGCGTGCCCTCGCCATGGGTGACGAAGAGGACATGCTGCGCGCCGGTCTCGGCATCGGGCGCGTCGGAACCGCCGCCGGGCTGGACCTCCATCAGGTACTGGCTGAAGGTCTCGGCGAAGCCGGAAAGCGGCCGGGCGACGATCCAGGCGCGGGCGCGGCGCCAGCCGGGAAGGTGGCTGGTGACGATGTCGGAGAAGCAGCCGCGGGGGATGACGGCGTAGCTTTCGGTGAAGACCGCGCGCTGGGTCATCAGCGCGGTCTGCGGCGGCAGGCCGCCGGTCGGCGCGTAATAGTCGCTCATGGCAGGATCTCCCTCAGGCGCAACTCGGCGATGCGCTCGACCTGGGCGCAGGCGGTGGCGAATTCGGTCTCGGTGTCGTGGGCGAGGCGGGTCTCGAAGGCGTGCAGGATGCCCGCCTTGTCGTGGTCGCGCACGGCGATGATGAAGGGAAAGCCGTGCTTGTCGACATAGGCGGTGTTGAGGCGCTCGAAGGTGGCGCGTTCGGCGTCGGTCAGCGCGTCGAGCCCGGCCGAGGCCTGTTCGGCGGTCGACTCGGCCGTGAGCCGTTTCGCCTGGGCGAGCCTGCCGGCGAGGTCGGGATGCGCGCGCAGGACGCCGAGGCGTTCGTTCGGCGTGGCGGCGCGGAAGACGCGGGAAAGCGCGCTGTGCAGGCCGGTGGCCGAGTCGTGCGCGTGGCCCAGTTCCATCGCCCAGGCGCGTTCGGCGATCCAGCGGGAATGCTCGAAGATGCCGCCGAAGCGGGCGACGAAGCTGTCGTGGTCCATCTGGCTGGGGCGCTCGAAGCGGCGGGGCGGATGGTGGGCGCGCCAGTGTTCGGCGATCTCGCCACGGGTGGCGAACCAGGCGCCGCCCTTCCCGGCGACGTGGTCGAGGAAGCGGATGAGGCCTGCGATCTTGCCCGGCCGGCCGACGAGCCGGCAGTGCAGCCCGATCGAGAACATCCGCCCGCCCTCGGCATGGAGTACATCAAAGCTGTCGATCAGGTACTGGCCGAAATCCTGCCCCGTCACCCAGCCCGGCGCGGTGGCGAAGCGCATGTCGTTGGCTTCCAGCGTGTAGGGGAGGACGAGCTGGTCGTGATCGCCAAGCTCGATCCAGTAGGGCAGGTCGTCGTCATAGCTGTCGGAAATCCAGTCGAAGGCCTCAAGCCGCGCGGTCAGCCGCACCGTGTTGACCGAGCAGCGGCCGGTATACCAGCCGCGCGGGGGGCTGCCCACGACCTCAGCATGCAGCTCGATCGCCTGCCGGATCGCGGCGCGTTCCTCTTCCTCGGACATGTCGCGGTGCTCGACCCATTTCAGCCCGTGGCTGGCGATCTCCCAGCCCGCCCGCTTCATCGCCGCGACCTGTTCGGGACTGCGGGCAAGCGCGGTGGCGACGCCGTAGATGGTGATCGGTAGCCCGCGCTGGGTGAACAGGCGATGCAGCCGCCAGAAGCCCGCCCGCGCGCCGTAGTCGTAGATCGATTCCATGTTCCAGTGCCGCTGGCCGGGCCAGGGCTGGGCGCCGGGGATGTCGGAGAGGAACGCCTCGGACTGATCGTCGCCGTGCAGGAGGCAGTTCTCGCCGCCCTCCTCGTAGTTCAGGACCAGGCTGATCGCGACGCGCGCGCCCTCGGGCCAGGCCACCTGAGGCGGCCGGGCACCGTAGCCGGTCATGTTGCGCGGATAGCGGGGCGGGTTGGACATCGGTGCTCCGGTCGGCGGATGCGGCAGGCCGCCGCGTTGACTTTCATGCTAACCGAAATGATCAGGCGATATTTTCAATTTATTCCCGAAAGACCTTTCGCATCGCCGCGACTGACAAGGCGCCAGTCTGCGGGCATCATGGCGCAAGGCAAGGGAGGCAAGACATGGCCGGCTATCTGACGACGCATGTTCTGGACACCGCGCGCGGCTGCCCGGCCGCCGGGCTTCGCATCACCCTGCGCGACGCGGCGGGCGCGGTTCTGGCCGAGATGGTGACCAATGCCGACGGGCGGACCGACGCGCCGATCCTGCCGAAGGAAAGCTTCGCGCCGGGGATCTACGAGCTGATCTTCCATGCCGGCGACTACCTGCGGGCGACGGGCCAGGCCGGGGACGAGCCGCTGTTCCTCGACCAGGTGCCGATCCGCTTCGGCATGAGCGACGCGGGCGCGCATTACCACGTACCGCTGCTGCTGTCGCCCTACGGCTACTCGACCTATCGCGGCAGCTAGGCAGGTTCGGTCAGCGCGGCGAGCTCCGCCCGGCAGTGCTGGGCGATGAAATCGGAAAAGAGCCGGATCTTGGGGTCGCGCAGCCGCCGGTGCGGGGTCAGCAGGCTCAGGGTCACCGGCAAGGGCGGCGTATCGCCCGCCACCGGCACCAGACGACCCGCGCGCAGATGCTCGGCAACCTCGAAGACGGGCTTCAGCACGATCCCGTGGCCCTCCAGCGCCCAGGCGGTCAGCACGTCGCCGTCATCCGACTCGAACGGGCCCGATATGTTGAATTTCTGCAAGCCTTCGGGGGTGTTCAGGCTCCACTGGAACTCCTTCGCGCCGGGAAAGCGCAAGTTCAGGCAGTCATGCCCGTCGCGCACCAGGGCCGCGCCATCAGCCGGCAGGCCGCGCCGCTCGATATAGGTAGGGGCGGCGCAGATCACCCGTGGGCATTCGGCGATGACCCGCATCTTCAGCCCCGAATCCTCGGGCCGGCCGAGGTGCAGCGCCACGTCGAGACCCTCGGCGGTGACATCGATCAGCCGGTCCGAGAGCCGCAGGCGCAGGTCGATCTGCGGATAGAGCGCCTTGAAGGCGGGCACCTGCGGCGCCACGAACCGCCGCCCGACGCCCAGCGGCGCGCCGACGAAGAGCGTCCCTCGCGGGTTCTGCGCCGCCTCCGCCACCGCCGCCTCTGCCTCGTCGATCGCGGACAGGATCTTCAGCGCGCCGTCGTAGAAGAGCCGCCCGTTCTCGGTCGGTTGCAGCCGGCGGGTCGTGCGGTTGAAGAGCCGTACGCCCAGGTGCTTCTCGAGTTCGGAGATCCGGCCCGAGGCGACGGCGGGCGAGGTGCGCTGGTCGCGCGCCGCCGCCGACATGCTGCCCAGTTCGTAGACGCGCACGAACATCTTCAGATTGGCGACATAGGGCATGACGATTTTCAGGCTCCGCTTGAAAGTCCTCAGTCACTCTATGGATTAACAGAAAGGTGCGCCCCGGTATAGGCTGGCGCCAGACATCCGGGAGCCTGCCATGTTCGATCTCGCCGTCATCGGATCCTGGGCCGAATTCGCGCTGCGCTGGCTGCACGTGATCACGGCCATCGCCTGGATCGGCTCGTCCTTCTACTTCATCGCGCTCGATCTCGGCCTGCGCAAGGCGCCGCACCTGCCGAAGGGCGCGCATGGCGAGGAATGGCAGGTCCATGGCGGCGGCTTCTACCATATCCAGAAATACCTGGTCGCGCCGGCGCAGATGCCCGAGCACCTGACCTGGTTCAAATGGGAAAGCTACGCCACCTGGCTCTCGGGTTTCGCGCTGCTGGCGATCATGTACTACCTCGGTGCCGAATTCTACCTGATCGATCCCGAGGTGATGGACCTCGCCGTCTGGCAGGCGGTTGCGATCTCGGTGGGCTCGCTCGTCTTCGGCTGGCTGGCCTATGACGCGATCTGCAAGTCGCGCTTCGGCGAGGACAATACGCGGCTGATGCTGCTTCTCTACGTGCTGCTGGTGATCATGGCCTGGGGCTATGCGCAGGTCTTCTCGGGCCGCGCGGCGCTTTTGCATCTCGGCGCCTTCACCGCCACGATCATGTCGGCGAATGTCTTCGCTATCATCATCCCCAACCAGAAGATCGTCGTCGCCGACCTGATCGCCGGGCGCACGCCGGACCCGAAATACGGGCGTATCGCCAAGCAGCGCTCGACCCACAACAACTACCTGACGCTGCCGGTGATCTTCCTGATGCTGTCGAACCACTACCCGCTGGCCTTCGCCAGCGAGTGGAACTGGCTGATCGCCAGCCTGGTGTTCCTGATGGGGGTCTCGATCCGGCACTACTTCAACTCGATGCATGCCCGCACCGGGCAGCCGACCTGGACCTGGGCGGTGACGGTGGCGATCTTCATCGCGATCATGTGGCTCTCGACCGCGCCGATGCGCGAGGGCGAGGAGGAGGTCGCCGACCTGCCGCCCGCGGTCGCGCGCTTCGCCGAGGTCGCCGAGTTCGACGAGGCCTATTCGATCGTCCTCGGCCGCTGCTCGATGTGCCACGCGGCCGAGCCGGTCTGGCCGGGCCTCTACTGGGCGCCGAAGGGCGTGGTGCTGGAGACCGAGGCGCAGGTGGCGCGGGCGGCGCGCACGATCTACCTGCAATCGGCGCTGAGCCACGCGATGCCGCCGCGCCGCGCGATCCCGATGCCCGAGGACGAACGCGCGCATCTGCGCGCCTGGTACCGCGCCGCGACCGGATCCTGATCCCGGCCCGGCCAAGGCCATTGACCGGACCCGCCGGCTGGGGCAAGAGCGGCGCATGCTGGTCTACAAGATCTTCCGCCGACCCGAATGGGATGCGTTCCGTGCCAATGGCGCGACGCGCGGCGCGCCGGTCGATCTGGCCGACGGCTACATCCATCTGTCCAGCGCCGCGCAGGTGACCGAGACGGCGGCGAAGCATTTCGCCGGCGAGAGCGACCTCGTTCTCGTCGCGCTCGAGGCCGACGCGCTGGGTGACGCCTTGCGCTGGGAGCCCTCGCGCGGGGGCGATCTGTTTCCGCATCTCTACCGGCCGCTGCGCGTGGGCGATGTCGTCTGGGACAAGTCGCTGCCGCTGGGCGCGGCGGGGCATATCTTCCCCGAGGGCGTCGTCTGATGCTCGAACGGCTGGGGCTGGCCGCGCTGCACCGGCTCGATCCCGAACGCGGCCATGACCTGGCGCTGAAAGCGCTGCGGGCGGGGCTGGTGCGGGGGCGGGGGCCGGTGACGACGCCGCGGCTGCGGGTACGGCTCGCCGGGCTCGATCTGCCCAATCCGCTGGGCCTTGCGGCGGGGTTCGACAAGAACGCGATTGCGCTGGGGCCGCTATCGCGGCTCGGCTTCGGCTTCCTCGAGGTCGGCGCCGCGACCCCGCGCCCGCAGCCGGGCAACCCCCGCCCGCGCCTCTTTCGCCTGGCCGAGGATCGCGGGGTGATCAACCGCTTCGGCTTCAACAACGACGGGGCAGAGGCGATCGCGGCACGTCTGGCGGGGCGGCCGGCGGGGGCGGTGATCGGGCTGAACCTGGGGGCGAACAAGGACAGCGACGACCGCGCCGGCGATTTCGCCGCGATACTGGCCCGATGCGGGGCGCAAGTCGATTTCGCCACGGTCAACGTCTCCTCGCCCAATACAGAACGCCTGCGCGACCTGCAGGGCGCGGCGGCGCTTCGGGCGCTCCTCGCGCGTGTCATGGAGGCGCGCGCGGAACTGCCCCGCCCGATCCCGATTTTCCTCAAGATCGCGCCGGACCTGACGCCGGAGGCGCTGGCCGAACTCGCCGGCGTGGCGCAGGAGGCGCGGATCGACGCGATCATCGCCACCAACACCACGCTTGAGCGCGAAGGTCTGAAAAGTGCGCATCAGAGCGAGATAGGCGGCCTTTCGGGGCGCCCTCTGTTTGAAAAGTCCACCCGCATCCTCGCACATCTCTCGCGACTGACGGATGGAAAGCTGCCGCTGATCGGCGTCGGCGGGATCGAGGACGCCGAAACGGCCCATGCCAAGATCCGCGCCGGGGCGAGCGCGCTGCAGCTCTACTCGGCGCTTGTCTATGGCGGCTTTTCGCTTGTCGCCGAGATCCTGCAAGGGCTCGATGCGCTACTGGCGCGCGACGGCCATGCCAGCATCGCCGAGGCGGTGGGGACCGGGCGCGACGCCTGGCTCTAGCTGCCGCGCGTCCGGCGCATCGCCCAGGCCGGCCGGGGCGCGCCGAGGCTTTCGGGAATGCGCGGATAGTAGAGGCCCATCAGCACCCCGCGTGCGGCGTTGAGCACCATCAGCGCCGCCCAGAGTCCATGGTTCTCCCAGCCCCACAGAAGCCAGAGCGCGAGGGCATAGAGCGCGACGGCGCCGAGCATGGCATTGCGCATCTCGCGCGTGCGGGTGGCGCCGATGAAGATGCCATCCAGCATCCAGCTGGCGATGCCGACGAGCGGCGCGGCGACGACCCAGGGCAGGAAGAGACGCGCCTGTTCCCGAAGCTCGGGCGCGGTGGTCATCAGGTCGATGGCCGGCCCGCCGGCAAGGGCGAAGCCCAGTGCCAGCGCCACCGCCCCGCCCACGCCCCAGATGCTTGTCAGCCTGACCGCCCGCGCCAGCCGCGGCGCGGCGCGGGCGCCCACCGCCTGGCCCACGAGCGCCTCGGCGGCGAAGGCGAAACCATCGAGCAGGTAAGCGGTCAGCTGCAGGAACTGCATCAGGATCTGGTTGACCGCCAGCACCTCGTCGCCCTTGCCGGCCGAGAGGAACAGGAAGGCGGTGAAGCTTGCCTGCAGCAGGATCGAGCGTAGCATGATGTCGGTATTGACCGCCGCCATCCGCTTCAGCCGTGGCCCGTCGAGGATGCGCCCCTTCGGCCCGGTGAAGGCCGCGACGCAGAGCCAGAGCCCCAGCCCGAGCCCGGCATATTCGGCGATCAGCGTCGCCCATGCGACCCCGGCGACGCCCCAGCCGAGGCCGAGGACGAACCAGACATCGAGCACGATGTTCAGCCCGTTCATCACCAGCTGCAGGAGCAGCACCGACCGCGTGCGTTCGACCGCGATCAGCCAGCCGGTCAGCGCATAGGCGGAAATGGTGGCGGGCGCGCCCCAGATGCGGATGTCGAGATAGGTGCGGGTCAGCGCCTCGACCTCGGCGCTGGCGGGGGCGATGCGGAAGGCGGCCCAGATCAGCGGCGCCTGCAGCGCGATCAGCGCCAGCCCGGCCACGCCCGCCACCAGCAGGCCCCGCTTGAGCACGGCGCCGCTTTCCGCCGTATCGCCCGCGCCGTGGGCCTGGGCGACGAGCCCGGTCGTGCCCATGCGCAGAAAGCCGAAGATCCAGTAGACCGAGGTCAGGATCACCGCCCCCAGCCCCACTGCGCCGATGGGCGCGGCCTCGCCCAGCTGGCCGACGACGGCGGTATCGACGAGCCCCAGCAGCGGCACGGTCAGATTGGCCAGCACGATCGGCAGCGCGATGGCCAGCACGCGCCGGTGGGTCAGCTCGGCGGCAGGTTGCATGGGCGCCGGGCCTCAGCCCCCGCCGTTCCGACCCGGCACCAGGAAATGCCCGGTCGCCTGCGCGAAGAGCCGGGCGCGGTTGTCCTGCCAGGCCTCGACATGGACGGAGGCATAGCGGCGGCCCGAGCGGTTGATCCGCGCCCGCGCATAGGCGTCTCGCGGCAGGCCAGAGCGCAGGTAATCGACGGTGAAGTCGATCGTCTTCGGCAGGCGCGGCAGGTGTTCGCGGTCGACCGCGCCGGGGTCGAGCTTGCCCTGCTCCATCTCGTCCCAGAGCAGCGCCCAGCTCAGTTCGATGATCGCGGTGATCTCGAGGAAGGCCGAGGTCACGCCGCCGTGGATCGCCGGCAGGAAGGGATTGCCGACCAGCTTCTCGTCGAAGGGCAGGAGCGCGGTCAGCTCGTCGCCGCGCCGGTCGAAGCGGATGCCGAGGAACTGCGCGTAGGGAATGCCCCCGATCAGCGCGTTGAGCGCGGCATCGCGGCGCTGCTTGACCACCTGCACCGGCTCGGGCTTGCGGCGGGTCATGTCCGGATCTCCACCCGCCCGCCGTCGAGGCCGCCTTCCCCGGGCCGGCGCGCGTTGCCGTTGCGACTGCCCTCGATGGTGAAGGCGCCGGCGGCGGTGGCGACCGGCAGGCCCGTGTCCTCGTCATGGGCGGTGGCGCGGACGAAGGCGACCGAACGGGTCGCGTGATAGCATTCGGCGCGCGCGGTGATCCGCTGGCCGGGCTTCGCCGCGCGCATGTAGTCGATGCGCAGATCCAGCGTCGCCGTGCCCCTGGCCGCGGCGGCATGCGACAGGACCGCCGCCCCGCAGCAGGTGTCGAGAAGCGCCGAGACCGCGCCGCCCGAGATCACCCCCGTCGCCGGGTCGCCGACGAAGCGTTCGTCCCAGGCCATGCTGATCGTGGCGCGCCCGTCGCCGACCTCCTCGAGGACCATGCCCAGCGCCTGGCTGTGCGGGATGGCTTCGATGAACCTCTGGGCGGCGGTGGGTTCGGTCATGGCGGGCCTGCGGCTGCGTCGGGATCGCGCGAAGGTTGCCCCGGCCGGCCGGGCAGCGCAAGGGGCGGCGCGATGTTGCGCGTGGCGCCCGCACGGCATAGGTTGAGCCGAGCCCGCCCGGAGCCGCGCGATGAGCGAGACGAAGCTGTCCTTCAAGCAGATGTGCGCCAAGTTCGACGTGACGCCGCGCACGCTCAGGTATTACGAGTATATCGAGCTTCTGAGCCCCGAGAAGGACGGCCGCAACCGGTTCTACGGCCCGCGCGAGGTGGCGCGGATGACGCTGATCCTGCGCGGCCGGCGCTTCGGCTTCAGCCTCGAGGAAATCCGGCAATGGCTGGAGATCTACGAGACCAGGGGCTCGCGCCCGCAACTCGAGATCTTCATCGAGAATGCCGACCGCCAACTCCTGGAACTCGAGCGCCAGCGCGCGGAACTCGGCGAGACGATCGGGGATCTCAAGGCGCTGCGCGAGGAGGCGGCGCGGCTTCTGTCCGAGGACGGGGCGTGACCCTGCGTCACGGGCGCGCCGTGACGTGGCGTTCAGGCTTACGTTAACGTCAACTTCGCTGCTACACGGTTTCCGACGCGCCCGACGTGAGGCGGCGCGGTGCCCCGGGCGGGCCGGAAGGAGATGTCCGATGGACGACGACCTGATGACGATCCGCGAGATGTGCGATGCGTTTGACGTGACGCCGCGGGCCCTGCGCTTCTACGAATCGAAGGAACTCCTCTTCCCGCTGCGCGAGGGCCAGAAGCGGCTCTACACGCGGCGCGACCGGGGCCGGCTGAAGCTGATCCTGCGCGGCAAGCGCTTCGGTTTCAGCCTCGAGGAGATGCGCCAGCTTCTGGACCTATATGACCGGGGCGACGCGCAGGAGGAGCAGTTGCGCCGCACCTACGAGGTCGCGCGCGAACGCCTGGCGCAGATGGAGCGCCAGCGCGACGAGCTGGACGAAGCGATCGAGGAACTGCGCGGCCAGCTGGAATGGGGCGCCGAGATGATCGCATCCTTCCGCCGCTCCGCCGCCGAGTGAACCGACCGAGAATCGACCGCGCCCGTGCCGCAGCACGAAATCGCAACGCGCGCGGGAACCCGTGAGGAGACAACGATGCCGACCTATACCGCCCCCGTTACCGACCTGCAGTTCGTCCTGCACGACGTGCTCAGGATCGCCGACAGCGACCTGCCCGGTCATGCCGAGCTGGAGCGCGACTTCACCGGCGCGATCCTCGACGAGGCCGCGAAGCTCGCCGCCGAGAAGCTCGCGCCGCTCAATGCGGCGGGCGATGCACAGGGCTGCCGGCTGGAAAACGGCGTCGTCTACACCCCCGAGGGGTTCCGGGAGGCCTTCGACGAGATCAGGGCCGGCGGCTGGAACGGGCTCGACCTGCCGGAGGAGTATGGCGGGCAGAACCTGCCGATCGTCATCGGCTCGGCGGTGGGCGAGATCTTCGTCGCCGCGAACATGGCGCTCAACATGTATCAGGGGCTGACGCATGGGGCGATCAACGCGCTTCTGGCGCATGGCAGCGAGGCGCAGAAACGGACCTATCTGCCGAAGCTGGTCAGCATGGACTGGACCGGCACGATGAACCTGACCGAGCCGCATTGCGGCACCGATCTGGGCATGATCCGCACCAAGGCCGAGCCGCAGGACGACGGCAGCTACCGGATCACGGGGCAGAAGATCTTCATCTCGGCGGGCGAGCACGACATGGCCGAGAACATCGTCCACCTGGTGCTCGCCAAGGCGCCGGGCGGGGGCGAGGGGACGAAAGGCATCTCGCTCTTCGTGGTTCCCAAGTTCCTGGTCGACGAGGACGGGTCACTGGGCGCCCGCAACGCCGTCTCTTGCGGCAAGATCGAGGAAAAGATGGGCATCCACGCCAATTCGACCTGCGTGATGAACTACGACGGCGCGACCGGCTGGCTGGTGGGCGAACTGCACAAGGGCATGCGCGCGATGTTCACGATGATGAACGAGGCGCGGCTTGGCGTCGGCGTACAGGGCTATGCCCAGGCCGAGGCCGCCTATCAGAACGCGCTCGCCTATGCACGGGACCGCCTGCAGGGTCGCGCCGTCGGCGGCAAGGCCAATCCCGACGGCCCCGCCGACCCGCTGATCGTCCATCCCGACATCCGCCGCGCGCTGATGGACCAGAAGAGCTTCGTCGAGGGCGCGCGGGCGCTCGCGCTCTGGGGAGCGCATCTGATCGACCGCTCGCACCGGTCCGGGGATGCCGATGCCGAGGGGCTGATCAGCCTGCTCACCCCGGTGATCAAGGGCTTCCTGACCGATCGCGGCTTCGATGCGACCGTGCAGGCGCAGCAGGTCTATGGCGGGCATGGCTATATCGAGGAATGGGGCATGTCGCAGTATGTCCGCGACGCCCGCATCGCCATGATCTACGAGGGCGCGAACGGCATCCAGGCGCTCGACCTCGTGGGCCGCAAACTGGCCCAGGACGGCGGCAAGCATGTCATGGGCTTCTTCGAGATGGTGAAGGCCTTCATCAAGGAAAACGAGGGCGACGAGGAACTGAAGCGCGACTTCCTCGAGCCGCTCAAGGCCGCTTCGAAGGATCTGAAGGCGGCGGCGATGTTCTTCATGCAGCACGGGATGAAGAAGCCCGAGGCGGCGCTTTCCGGCGCCACCGACTTCATGCATCTCTTCGGCCATGTCTGCCTCGGCCTGATGTGGGCGCGGATGGCGAAGGCCGCGCAGGCCGCCTTGAAGGCGGGCGCGGGCGATGCCACGTTCTACGAGACGAAGCTCGCCACCGGGCGCTATTACATGGCGCGGCAGTTGCCGGCGACCGCGCTGCACCTGCGGCGGATCGAATCGGGTGCCGAGCCGGTCATGGCGCTGGATGCCGCCGCCTTCTGAGGCGGCGGTGGGTGAGAGGGGCCGGGCGCAACTGCCGCGCCCGGAAAGCGAGACCGACAGACGGCGCCCGGCGCCTCGGCCGGGTGCGGGAGGGACCGAGATGACGTTTCCGCTGATGGCATCCGCCTGGATGACCGACGAGCACCGGATGCTCGAGGAGATGACGCGCGACTTCATCGCCGAGAAATGGGCGCCGCATTTCGACCGCTGGCGCGATCAGGGCGAGATGGACCGCACGACCTGGCAAGAAGCGGGCGAGGTCGGGCTCCTCTGCGCCTCGATCCCCGAGGAATACGGCGGCGCGGGCGGCGATTTCGGCCACGAGGCGGTGATCTACATGGAGGCCGGCCGGGCGAACCTGGCCAGCTGGGGCAACGGCATCCATTCCGGCATCGTGGCGCATTACATCCTTGCCTACGGCACCGAGGAGCAGAAGAAGCGCTGGCTGCCGAAGATGGCCTCGGGCGAGATGGTGGGCGCGCTGGCCATGACCGAACCCTCGGGCGGGTCAGACGTGCAGAACCTCAGGACCCGCGCCATCCGCGACGGCAATGTGTACCGGCTGACCGGCTCGAAGACCTTCATCACCAACGGCCAGCACGCCAACCTGATCGTCGTCGCCGCCAAGACCGACCCGAACGCCAAGGCCAAGGGCGTCTCGCTGGTGGTGGTGGAAACCGACGGGGCCGAGGGCTTCCGGCGGGGGCGCAACCTCGACAAGGTGGGGCTCAAGGCGGCGGACACGTCCGAGCTCTTCTTCGACGAGGTCGCCCTGCCGCCCGAGAACATCCTCGGCGGGCAGGAGGGGATGGGGTTCTACCAGATGATGGAACAGCTGCCGCAGGAGCGACTGATCATCGGCTGCGGCGCGGTCGGCGCGATCGAGGGGGCGGTGGCGCGGACCATCGCCTACTGCAAGGAGCGCGAGGCCTTCGGGCAGCCGATCATCAACTTCCAGAACACCCGCTTCAAGCTGGCGGAGTGCAAGACCCAGGCCGTCGTCGCCCGGGCCTTCCTCGACCGCTGCATCGAGGCGCATCTGAAGGGGGAACTCACGGTCGAGCTGGCGGCGATGTCGAAATACTGGCTGAGCGACCTGCAATGCGCGGTGATCGACGACTGCGTGCAGCTGCATGGCGGCTACGGCTTCATGACCGAGTATGCCGTTGCCGAGATGTGGACTGACGCGCGCGTG
This sequence comes from Paracoccaceae bacterium, assembly GCA_007131945.1. Classification (GTDB taxonomy): domain Bacteria; phylum Pseudomonadota; class Alphaproteobacteria; order Rhodobacterales; family Rhodobacteraceae; genus Pararhodobacter. The sequence goes on from SLPP01000084.1 coordinate 16,530, forward strand.
CAGCGCATCTATGGCGGCACCAACGAGATCATGAAGGAACTGATCGGGAGGTCGCTGTGAACGCGGCGCCCGGAGGTGCTCCCGCCGCTCGTCAGGCTGCGCCTGCGGCGCAACCTTCCTTGCGTTGGGCCGGGCACCGCGCCTGCGGCGCGGCGAAAAGGGGGAACGGACGATGACAGCGACGCTTTACTGCTTCGGCGAATCGGGAAATGCCTACAAGGCAGCGCTGACCATGGCGCTCTGCGGCCATGACTGGGCGCCGCGCTTCGTCGATTTCTTCGGCGGCGAGACGCGCGGGGCGGAGTTCCGCGCGCTAAACCCGATGGGCGAGGTGCCGGTGATGGTCGAGGGCGAGTTGGTGCTGACGCAATCGGGAGCGATCCAGGCGCATGTGGCGCGCGCGACCGGCCGGATGGCCGGGGTCGAGGATCCGGAAGTGCTGCGCTGGGTGCTGTGGGACAATCACAAGCTGTCGAGCCAGGCGGGCACGGTGCGGTTCCTCGCCAATTTCCTGCCCGAGGAGAAGCGCCCCGCGCCGGTGATCGATTTCCTCAAGGCGCGGCTCAATTCGGCCTACAGGGTGCTCGACGCGCATCTCGACGGGCGCGACTGGATCGCCGGCGGCGCGCCCTCGATCGCCGACTGCGCCTGCGCGGGCTATCTCTACTATCCCGAACCCTTCGGCTTCGTCCGTGGGGACTGGCCGCATGTCGACGCCTGGCTCTCGCGCCTGAGCGCGCAGCCCGGATGGAAGCATCCCTACGAGTTGATGCCCGGCTCACCGACCGACCGGCAATGAAGGAGACCACGATGACCGATGCCTATATCTACGACGCCTGCCGGACGGTGCGCGGCAAGGGCCGCAAGGACGGCAGCCTTCACGAGGTGAGCGCGCCGCGGCTTTCGGCGATCGCGCTCAACGCCATCAAGGAGCGCAACGCGCTGGACACCCGCGCCATCGAGGACGTGATCTGGGGCAACGTGACCCAGGTCGCCGAAC
>SLPP01000031.1 GCA_007131945.1 Paracoccaceae bacterium
GAGGATCGCGACGAAAAAGCGGCGTGGCTCGACGCGTTCCTCGTGGAGCATTACGCAGCGGAAGAGGAGCTGAGGGACGCCATCATTCACTGGTTGCTCGACCGCTGAGCCGCGCGCCCGAACGGTTCGCGGACCGCTGTGCGATCACGTCGCTCAATAACTTCCTTTCGCACACATCCTGTACTCCGCTAATGGAAGGAAGTCCCGACCACTGGACCTTCGCGCGACGCGCTGCGAAGGTCTGGAATGTCCGCATCAGCGACATTCAACAGTGAAAATTTCTGCGCGATTCACGAGTGGTTGGTTCGGCGAAGCTGCAATGCAGCATTCCGCTCACACTGAACGGCAGGAAGGGGCCGAGTGCGCCTCCCACTGCATGGTTCCTCCCGGGCCGAAACCGTATACGGGGCTGAGCGCGGCAGTTCTCAAGCGTCTGGCCTTTTCACCGGGGAATCCAGTTGAGGTCCACTGCGCCGCTGCTGTCCACCAAAAAACTAGAAATATCTGTTGGTTGGAGACACTCCAACTGGCAAAGGTGGATTCCTCCGAGGAATCCAGGGAAGCCACTTCGAGGAAGCCACCAAGACCGGAACCCAACCGAAGCCGGCGCCTTTCCGGGTGCGAATACGGATGCGCTGGGCGTCGAGGGAGGGGGCCTAGCCGAGGCGCAAAATTTTCGCTGCGATCAGAGCCGCGCTCCGAACCTTTGGGTCGTTCGCTGAGTGCCCACAGCCATTGACCGCGTTCGTAGCAAGGTCGACACAATGGGGCGGAAAGCAGATCGATGCACGTGCGGCAGCGCATCTGCAGCAATGGGCGGAAGCAGTCATGGCATCGCAACGGCGGCGCAGGTGGATTTGGTGCGTTGGCGATGGGCGCGAGGAAGGTGGGGTTGTCGCCGGGGAGAGCTTGGCTTGCCCAAGTGGCGGGTCTGTGGACTGTTCTTGGGCCGTGATCTTGAGGGCGCTGACGCCGATGCCTCGGGTCTTGGTGCTTTCCAGCACCGCCGTGCGGAGGGTCTGGTTGCGGTCCGGCATGCGGCGGAAGCGGGCCTCGTCGAGGACGAGCAGGGTGGAGTGGCTGATCGCCGTGACCTGGGTGCGGCGGGTCTGGCGGCTGAGGAGCGACAGCTCGCCGAACATCTCGCCGCGGCCGAGCCGGTGTTTCTGGCCGGCGGTCTCGGCCTTGACGGCGCCAGAGGCGATGAAGCAGACATAGCGTGGGGGGGTGGCGGCCTTGCACATCAGCACCGCGCCGGACTGGACGTTGCGGGCAATAAGCGCCTTTGCGAGGCGCGCGCGGGCCACTCGTCGATGTCGGCAAACGCGCGGGCTGGGAGTGCAACCGCGACCATGTCGGAGAGGGCGGAGCCTGCGTTCGCATCGCCATCACCGATAACGCCTATTCCGCCGATGCGCCCCATGGCGCTGCGAGCGGGGCTTCGTCTCGGCCGGGAGTCACCGCGACTCGGTCGCCCTGCCCGAGACATCTTTCTCGTCGACCGCTCCGACGGCCCCGGCTGTCGGGGCGCGCGGCCTCAAAGCCTGGCAGGCGATGCGTATCGCCATCGAGTTGCTTGCGAACGCCCAGCTCGACCGCTCCGGCAATCGCTGGCAGTGTAACAGGGGGTAAGTTATCGGAGAATGGCGGATGGAGCCTGACATACTGAGGGCGCTCGCGCCACCACAGCGCGCTTGCCGGGTGGCTGGATGCTGATCCGGGTGGGGTGCCGGCTGCAGCTCAGCCTCCCCCAGCAGACGCCGCTGATCGCGATTCTCAGCGTCCATCACAGCCGATACGGCGACCTGGTGCGGGCAGACGACCTGATGACATCCCCGGGCGTGCCCTTCGCCGGCTACCGCGACGGGTTCGGCAACTGGTGCACGCGGCTGGTCGCCCCGGCGGGAGCGTTCGTGTTGTCCACCGATGGCGTGTTTCGCGACACCGGACAGCCCGATCCGGTGGCGCCGGCCGCGCGGCAACATGCGGTGCAGGATCTGCCCCACGAGACACTCGTCTATCTGCTGGGCAGCCGCTATTGCGACACCGATCTTCTGTCCGACGAAGCTTGGCGCCGCTTCGGCGAGACCGCGCCAGGATGGCCACGCGTCCAGGCCGTCTGCGACTTCGTTCACGGCCATCTGAGCTTCGGCTATCATCACGCTCGGCCCACGCGGACCGCGGCGCAGGCCCTGTCCGAGGGTGTTGGCGTCTGCCGCGACTTTGCGCATCTTGCCATCGCCTTGTGCCGCTGCCTCAACATCCCCGCCCGCTATTGCACCGGATACGTCAGCGACATTGGCGAGCCCCCGCCCTACGAGCCGATGGATTTCTCCGCCTGGATGGAGGTGTATCTGGACGGCCGGTGGTGGGTGTTCGACCCGCGCAACAGCACGCCGCGCATCGGCCGGATCCTCGTCGCGCGCGGCCGTGACGCCGCCGATGTACCGCTGACCCAGACCTTCGGGACCCATGAGATGACGGGCTTTGAGGTGTGGACGGAAGAGGCAGACGCGGACACGCCAGCCCCCGAGCATGGCAATTGAGCGCCGCAACCCCCATCTGTGATGCAGTCCGGGCGCCACCGCAACCCTCCCGATGCCCTTGTCGGCGCCCCGGAGAAACCGATCCCCCGCCCGAGCGCCATCGCGCGGCCGATCCGACGCAAGGAGCGCCCAGGATGAACGACCCCGATGCCGTGTTTTGCCCCGTGGCACCTGCCCGCGGTGACGTCCCGGCCGAACGGCCATGCCTGCGCTGCCGGACGATCTTCTGGAGCGAGGGGTTCGGCGAGCGCATCTGCAAGCGCTGCAAGGCACAGGCTTCGTGGAAATCGGCCCTTCCGCCGGCAGCCGGCGGCGGCCGCCGCTCCTCCAGATAACCGGGACCGCGGCCATGCCGGTGCTGAACATCACCCACCGCACCGAATACCGCTATGCAACGCTCGTCGCGCCGGGACCGCACCGCCTGATGCTGCGCCCGCGCGAGACACCTGAATTGCGCCTGCTGTCGTTCGACCTCCTGGTTCAGCCCGAGCCGGTCGTCACATGGGCCCATGACGTGGCCGGAAATTCCGTCGCGACAGCCAGCTTCTCGGGTCTGACCGGCGTTCTGACGATCGAGAGCCGCATGACCGTCGATCTGGGCGCACCGGCCTGGCCGGTGTTCGACATCGCGGCCTCGGCGCAGCATTATCCGTTCCGCTATTCGACCGAGGACTGGATCGACCTCGGCGCGCTGGCGCGCCCGCAATATGTCGATGTGGCCGGGCGGCTGTCGGACTGGGTCGAAGGCTTCGTGATGGCGCGCCCGACCGACACCCTGTCGCTGCTCAGGGACGTCGCAAACGGCGTGTCCAGCCGGATCAACTACCAGAGCCGCGAGGTCGAAGGAACGCAGGGGCCGCTCGAGACACTGGACCGTGGCTGGGGGTCGTGCCGCGACATCGCCGTGCTGTTCGCCGAGGCCGTCCGGACGCTCGGCTTCGGCGCCCGGATCGTCTCGGGCTATCTCTACGTCGCCTCCAGCGACATCATCGGCTGGACCGACGCGGGCTCCACCCATGCCTGGGTCGAGATCTTCGTGCCGGGCGCCGGCTGGATCGCCTTCGACCCCACAAACCGGTCCATGGGGTCGGGCAATCTGATCCCCGTGGCCGTCGCCCGCCACATCACCCAGGTCGCGCCCGTCACAGGCAGCTTCCACGGGAGGTCCGGCGACCTGCTCGGAATGAGCGTCGAGGTCGCCGTCGAGCCGGCCTGAACGGGGCGCGGCGCCGGGCGCGTCTGGCCTTGCGGGTTTGTTTCGCCCTGCACCTTGCAAATCTTCCTGCCGATGGGTACCTACTGTGGGGCAAGGCATCTTCATTCGACCTTCTGTCTCCTTACGGCTTCAGTTGTGACCTGACGACACTGAGCCAAGCCATCGCATCCTGCGGATGGCAGACAAGACAAGGAGACTTCACGATGGCCAATGGCACCGTGAAATGGTTCAACGCCACCAAGGGCTTCGGCTTCATCGCTCCCGAGCATGGATCCAAGGACGTGTTCGTTCATGTGAGCGCGCTCGAGCGCGCGGGCATCCGTGACCTCACCGATGGTCAGGCTCTGACGTTCGATCTCGAACGCGATCGCAACGGCCGGGAGTCGGCAACAAACCTCGTACTCGCCTGAACACCTGGTCCGCAGGTATGACGATCAGGTCAGGGGGTGGCGAAAGTCACCCCTGACCAGTTCCACCATGAGGCGGGGCCATGTCCCGCCGGAGAAAGGCGAGAACCATGACAATGTTTTCGATGAAGCCAAAGTTCGATCTTGCCGAATTTCTCAAGACGCCTGCATCCTCCGGCGCAGTAGCGAGGCGCCGTGGAAAGCAGTTCCAGACTGCCTCGGGATCGGAAGATACAGACCTGCCTGCTGAAAACTCCAGCGGACCTATCAGTACAGCCGATTAACCGCGCAACGAGAAACGCGGGGCGATTGCCCAGCTTCGCGATCTCCCGCGCCCCACATTGGGACGTTGGCCGTCCCCGCCACAGCTGATTTGTCCCACAGTAAAGAAGCCGCCGCCGGACAAAGGCGGCGGCCTCTTTGTCTTGCTCGGATCAGACTTGCGGCAGCCGGTAAATCCGTTCGCTGCCCTCTACCTTCTGCGATGTGACCTCGAGCCCGAGTTTCTTCTTCAGCGCCCCGGCAAAGGCTCCACGCACGGTGTGAAATTGCCATCCCGTCGCCTCGCTGATCTGCGCGATGGTCGCGCCCTCGGGGCGGCGAAGCATGGTGATCATGATTGCCTGCTTGGTGCCCTCGCGGCTCTTGCGCGGGGCGGCGTCGTCCGCGCCCGTGAGCGCCGCCTTCGTTCGCCCGCACCCCTTCTTCGGCGCGGGTTCGACCGGCGCCTCCGTGGCGCCCGTGTTCGCGGTGTCGGCGGCCTCCGGCTCGATGCCGATGGCGGCAAGGCCGGCGTCGGTGATGTGCAGCAGGATCGC
>SLPP01000143.1 GCA_007131945.1 Paracoccaceae bacterium
CCCGAGCCGCCGATCGTCATCCTGACCTCGAACCGCACGCGCGAGGTGCATGACGCGCTCAAGCGCCGCTGCCTCTATCACTGGGTCGACTACCCGTCCTTCGAGCGCGAGATCGAGATCCTGCACGCCCGCGCCCCGGAAGCCTCGGAGACGCTCAGCCGCGAGGTCGTCGCCTTCGTCCAGCGCCTGCGCCAGGAGGATCTCTTCAAGAAGCCCGGCGTCGCCGAGACGATCGACTGGGCGAAGTGCCTGCTTGCCCTCGACGTCATCGCGCTCAGCCCCGAGGTCATCTCGGACACGCTCGGCGCGATCCTGAAATACCAGGACGACATCGCCCGGCTGCAGGGGATGGAGGCGAAGCGGATCCTCGACGAGGCCCGCCGCTCGCTCGAACCCGCCTGATCGGGCGGCGAGCCGGCCATGCCCGCCTATCCCGATCTGACCCTGCCCGAGGACGGCAAGCTCGTCCACAACATCACCCATTTCGCCCGCGCCCTGCGCCGCGCCGGGCTGCCGATCGGGCCGGGCCGGGTGCAGACCGCGATCGAGGCGGTGGCGGCGGCGGGCTTCACCGAGAAGGCCGATTTCTACTGGGTGCTGCACGCCTGTTTCGTCAACCGCCCCGAGGAGCGGGAGATCTTCCACCAGACCTTCCGCCTCTTCTGGCGCGACCCGCGCTACATGGAGCACATGATGGCGCTGCTCTTGCCCGCCATGCGCGGCGTGCAGGAGGAGGAGCGCGCCGCCGAGGCCGCCCGCCGCGCCGCCGAGGCGCTGCTCGCCGATGCCGAGATGCCGCCCGCCCCAGAGACGCTCGAAAGCGACGAGGAGGAGACCCGGATCGAGATCGACGCCACCGCCACCGCCTCGGCCGAGGAACGCCTGCGGCAGCTCGATTTCGAGCAGATGACGGTGGCCGAGATGGCGGCGGCGAAGCGCATGCTCGCCCGCCTCGCGCTGCCGGTGAAGCCCCTGCCGACCCGGCGGCTCAGGCCCGACAGCCACGGCCACCGGCCCGACTGGCGGCGCACCTTTCGCGCCTCGCTGCGCACCGGCGGCGAGATTACCGCCATCGCCCGCCGCCGCCCGGCGACCCGCTGGCCGGCGCTGGTGGTGCTGTGCGACATATCGGGCTCGATGGCGGCCTATTCGCGCATGGTGCTGCATTTCGTCCACGCCGTCGCCAACCGCCAGGGCCAGGGCTGGGCGAAGGTGCATGCCTTCACCTTCGGCACGCGGCTGACCAACATCACCCGGCATTTGCGCCGGCGCGACGTCGACGCCGCGCTCGCCGCCGCCGGGCGCGAGGCGCAGGACTGGCAGGGCGGCACCCGCATCGGCGAGAGCCTGCACGCGTTCAACCGCGACTGGTCGCGCCGGGTCATGGCGCAGGGGGCGGTGGTGCTGCTGATCACCGACGGGCTCGACCGCGGCGCGCCGGCCGATCTTGCGCGCGAGATGGAGCGGCTGCGCCTCTCCGCCCGCCGTGTCGTCTGGATCAACCCGCTCCTGCGCTGGGACGGGTTCGCGCCCCGCGCGCAGGGGGTGCGCGCCATGCTGCCGCATGTCGATACGCTGCGCGCCGGGCATTCCATCGCCTCGCTCGAGGCGCTGGCCGAGGCGATCTCGGACCCGCAGGACCACGGCGAGAAGGCCCGGCTCTTGGCGGCGCTGGCCGGCGACGCGCCGGGCGGCTGACGGGCCCTTACATCCCCGCGCCGAAAATCCGGTTCAGCACCGCCTCGCCAAACCCCTTGCCGGTCCAGGTCGCCAGCGGCAGCGCCAGATAGAGCATCGCCTTCGCCACGCCCGGAACCGCCAGCGGCAGGCCGGGCGCCCGTCGCAGCCGTTCGCGCAAGGCCAGCAGCGCCTCCAGCCGCTCGGGCCCGCCCGTGTCGCGCTCCAGCCCCTCCCATGCCCCGGCAAGCGCCGCATCGACCCGCGCCAGCGCCGCCTCCCGCGCCCGCGCCATCCCCGCCGCCAGCCCGCGCAACGGAAACCAGACCGCGGCCAGCGCCAGCGCCAGCGTCGCCAGCGGCCCCACCAGCGTATCCAGCGCCCAGCCGGGCCGGGCCAGCAGCATCAGCGGATAGGCCGCCAGCAGGCTCATGATCAGCAGCATCGGCCGCAGCGCGGCGCGCACGAAAGGATAGAGCCGCTCCGGCGCCAGCGGCGCGGGCCGTGTCGCCTGCGCCCCCAGCGCGGCGAAAAGCTGCGCATTGCCAACCAGCTGCACCCCGGTCTGCACCATCAGGCTCCACAGCAGCACCGTGCCCAGCGCCACCCCCGGCGCCGCCGTGAAGCCCACGCCGAATCCCGCATGCACCAGCCCAAGCACCGCCCCCAGGCCGGCATAGGCCGCCGTCACCCAGCCTTCCTGCCCGACAAGCGCCGCGCTCAGCCGCGCGCGTTCGGCCGCCGACAGCGTCAATTCCCCGCCCAGCGCCTCCAGATCGCCCTGCGCCGCCAGCGGGATATGGGCGGCGAATTCCACCAGCAGCGCCAGCGACAGCGCGAAGAACAGCGCCCGCCCCCACGCCAGCGGCTGCGGCGCGGCCAGCGCGCCGGCGATGCCGCCGGGGTGATCCAGCACAAGGATCAGCGCCAGTACCCCCAGCCCCGTCACCAGCCCGGCAAGCCCCGGCAGCCGCACCGCCCGGCGCAGCCACACCGGCCAGAACACCGGCGCCCGGGCGCGGTGGGCAAGCGCATCGGCCAGCGGGCCGGAAGGCGGGGCAGAGGCAGTCATGACGGAACCGGGGCCCTTGTTTGCGGCTGCGCGGGTATCGAAAGCCTTGCAGATCGCCCGCTCCCGCACAAGCGGCCGCCCATCTGCGCCTGCGCCCCTGCACCCGTCTGGCGCCCGCGCTCATTGCGCGCCATATTCCCGGGCAGGGAGGACGTTGCAGATGGACCACGACCTTATCCCCGAGATCGCGCTCGACTGGCACCGTTCCGGCCGCGGCGCGGCGCTGGCGACGGTGATCCAGACCTGGGGCTCGGCGCCCCGCCAGGCGGGCAGCCAGCTCGCGATCTCCGGCGCCGGCGAGATCATGGGCTCGGTCTCGGGCGGCTGCGTCGAGGGCGCGGTCGTGGTCGAGGCGGTCGACGCGCTCGACGACGGCAGGCCGCGGGTGCTGACCTTCGGCGTCGCCGACGCGGATGCCTTCGCCGTCGGCCTCGCCTGCGGCGGCACGATCCGCGTGCTGGTCGAGCCGGTGGGCGCGGCCATGCCCGAGGCGATGCTGGCCGCGATCGTCGAGGCCCGCGCCGCCCGCCGCCCGATCGGCTACGGCGTGCATGTCGAGACCTGGGCGCGCCGCCTCCTCGCCCCCGCCGACGCGCCCGAGCGCTTCCGCGCCGACCGCGCCGGGATGGAGGAGACGGGCGAGTTCGTCACCCTCTTCAACCCGCCCCTGCGGCTCGTCGTCGTCGGCGCCGTCCATATCGCCCAGGCGCTCCTGCCGATGGCGCGGCTCGCCGGCTACGACCCGGTGCTGATCGACCCGCGCGAGACCTTCGGCTCCGAGATCCGCTTTCCCGGCGAGCGGGTGCTGCACGACTGGCCCGACGAGGCCTTGGCCGAGGTCGGGCTCGACGCCCGCACCGCCGTCGTCACGCTCACCCACGACCCCAAGCTCGACGATCCCGCGATCATCGCCGCGCTCGGCTCGGACGCCTTCTACCTCGGCTGCCTCGGTTCCACCCGCACCCATGCCAAGCGCCTCGACCGGCTGCGCGCCGCCGGCCTCGACGAGGCCGCCTTCGCCCGCATCCACGCCCCGGTCGGCCTCGATATCGGCGCGCGCACCCCGGCCGAGATCGCGGTGGCGACGCTCGCCCAGGTCACCCGGGCGCTCAGGCGCGGCTGATGCGCTTCGGCCCGGTCCCGCTCGATCAGGCCGAGGGCGCGGTGCTGGCGCATTCGCTGCCGGTCGCCGGCGGCCGGCTGCGCAAGGGCAAGCTCCTCGGCCCGGCGGATATCGCCGCGCTCGCCGCGAGCGGGCTTCGGGAGGTCACCGTCGCCCGGTTCGAGCCCGGCGATGTCGCCGAGGACGCCGCCGCGCTCGAGATCGCCGGCGCCGTCGCCGGACCGGGGCTCGAGCTGCAGCCGGTCGGCACCGGCCGGGTGAACCTCCTGGCGACGGGGCCGGGCGTGGCGCGGATCGACGCCCCCCGCGTCGACGCGCTCAACGCCGTCGATCCGGCGATCACGCTGGCCACGGTGCCCCGCTGGCAACGGATGGACCCGCGCGGCATGCTCGCCACGGTCAAGATCATCGCCTATGCCGTGCCCGGCGCGGCGCTGGCGCGCGCCTGCGTGGCGGGGCAGCGGGCGCTGGCGCTGGCGCCGCCGGTGCTCGCCACGGCGAGCCTGATCCAGACCGATGTCGGGCTGGGCATGGATCCCGACAAGGGCCGCGACGTGACCGAGGCGCGGCTCGACCGGCTCGGTGTCCGGCTCGTCGAGGCGCGGGTGGTTCCGCATCGCGAGGTGCCGCTGGCCGAGGCGCTGGCGGCGGCGCAGGGTGCGATCGTGCTGATCCTGACCGGTTCGGCCACCTCGGACGCGCGCGACGTCGCGCCTGCTGCCCTGCAGCGCGCGGCGGGGCGGCTGGTGCATTTCGGCATGCCGGTCGATCCGGGCAACCTGACCTTTCTCGGCGCGCTCGGCGACCGCCCGGTCCTCGGCCTGCCCGGCTCGTCGCGCTCGCCGGCGCTGAGCGGGTCGGACTGGGTGCTGGAGCGGCTCGTCTGCGGCGTGCCGGTCGGCCCGGCCGAGATCATGGCGATGGGCGTCGGCGGCCTGCTGAAGGAAATCCCGACCCGCCCGCGACCGCGCGGGCAGCGGGGCTGAGCGGCGCCGGGCGGGGACGGCGCGGGTTTCGGGCTGAGCGTGTGGGGGCGGTCGGGTTCTGTGCGGTTTTGTCGGGTGGGGCGGAGGTTTCGTTGTGGTTAACGGCGGGCGGTTTTCTCGTGATATC
>SLPP01000290.1 GCA_007131945.1 Paracoccaceae bacterium
CGGGTGGCCGAGGCCGAGGGGCTCGACCTCGCCATCGTGCCCACCGGCGGCGGCGCCGGCATGGCGCCGCTCGTGCTCGGCCGCGAGGTCGACTTCGCCTATTCCGGCGGCACCCACGCCCAGTACACGCCGACCGGCGAGATGGTGATGCTCGCCTTCCTCACCCGCGATCGCAGCCCGTTCTATCCCGACACGCCGACGCTGATCGAACTCGGCCACGACTTTTCCTACGAGGACTACCGCACGATCATCGTGCCGCAGGGCGTGCCCGAGGAGGTCAAGGCGCGGCTGATCGAGGCGGCCGAACACGCCTCGCAGGCCCAGGCCTTCATCGACATCACCGAGGGCAACACCTTCTTCCCGGTCGTGTTCATCGGCCAGGAGGAAATGGAGGCGAACATCCGCCGCATCCGCGCCGAGACCGAGGAGGTCATGGCGGACTGACGCATTCCGGCATCGGCGGTGCACGGCGCCGCCGATGCCGACACCCTCACCGGCGGCCGGTGGCCGGTATCCGGGCCGCGCGTCGGTCGGTTCAGAATGCCTCGGGGCGGGCCTCGCGCGCCATGTGGTCGAGGACGGCGTTGACGAATTTCGCCTCCCGGCCCTCGGGAAAGAAAGCCTGCGCGATCTGCACGAATTCGGTGATCACGACGCGCGGCGGCGTATCGCGCACCAGCAGCTCCGCGCCGGCGGCGCGGAAGAGCGCGCGCAGCGTCGGGTCGATCCGGGCGATGGGCCATTTCGCCACCAGCGCGCGGTCGGTCATCTGGTCGATCTGCGCCTGACGGTCGACGGCGATGTCGACAAGCTCGGCGAAGAGCGCGAGATCCGCCTCGACCCAGGTCGTGCCCTCCGCCTCGACGCCGATGCGGTGGGTCTCGAACTCGCGCCGGATCGCCTCCACCGTCTGTCCGGTCTTCTCCATCTGGAAGAGCGCCTGCACGGCGTAGAAGCGCGCCGCTCCGCGCAGCGCGCGCGTCTCGGGCGAGGTCATGCGCGGGGTCCGCCTTCGGCCAGGAGGATCGTCTCGTCATCGCCGGGCCGGAAACCGGCCCGGTGCCGTCTGCCGCCCCAGCGGCGCGCGAGCGCGATCAGATGCAGCGCCGCGGCGGCCGCGCCGCCGCCCTTGTCCTGATCATCCGGGTCGGCGCGGACGGCGGCCTGTGCGGGGTTCTCGACCGTCAGGATGCCGTTGCCGATGCAGGCGCCCTGCAGGCCCAGAAGCGTGATGGCGCGCGAGCTGTCGTTGCAGACCGTCTCGTAATGCGTGGTCTCGCCGCGGATGACGCAGCCGAGCGCGACGAAGCCGTCGAAATGCGCCATGCGAAAGGCCTGGCCGATCGCGGTCGGGACCTCGAGCGCGCCGGGCACCTCGATCGTCTCGTGACGCGCGCCGGCCTTCTCGAGCGTCGCGCGGGCGCCGGCGAGAAGGTGGTCGGCGATGTCGCGGTAGAAGGGCGCGACCACGATCAGCACCGTCACGGGCTTGTCGAAGCCGGGCAGGGGCAGGCTGTAATGGGCGGGTCCGGCCATCGTCTCACTCCTTCGGGATCGCGCGGGTGCCGGCGATCCTCAGCCCGTAGGCATCGAGCCCCACGACCTTGGGCTGGGGCGAATTCGTCACCAGGATCAGCTCGTGCAGGCCGAGCGCCGCCAGGATCTGCGCGCCGAGGCCGTACTGCCGCAGGATCTGCGGCGCGTGGCCATCGCCGGTGACGACCTTCATCGCGGTGTCGCGCAGAAGCACGACGACGCCGCGCCCCTCCTCGGCGATCAGCCGCATCGCGCCGCGCAGGTCGCCGGCATGATCGACGCCGATGCCGAGGACATCCTCCAGCGGGTTGAGCGCGTGCATGCGCACCAGCACCGGCTCGGGGCTGGCGATGTCGCCCTTGGTCAGCACGACATGTTCGGACCCGTGGGTCTGGTCGGTGAAGAGCCGCATCTGCCACTCGCCGCCATGGATCGACGTGACCGGCCGGGTGGCGGATTCCCGCACCAGGTTGTCGTGCCGCCGGCGATAGGCGATCAGGTCCGAGATCGTGCCGATCTTGAGCCCGTGCTTCTGGGCGAAGGCGACGAGGTCGGGCAGCCGCGCCATCTCGCCGTCGTCCTTCATGATCTCGCAGATCACGCCCGAGGCGTTGAGCCCGGCGAGCCGGGCGATGTCGACCGCGGCCTCGGTATGCCCCGCGCGCACCAGCACGCCGCCCTCGCGCGCGCGCAGCGGGAAGATGTGGCCGGGCGTGGCGATGTCGGCGGCGGACTTCGTCGGGTCGATGGCGACGGCGACGGTGCGCGCGCGATCATAGGCGGAAATCCCCGTCGTCACCCCCTCGCGCGCCTCGATCGAGACGGTGAAGGCGGTCTCGTGACGCGAGGCGTTCTTCGTCGACATCAGCGGCAGCCCCAGCGCGTCGATGCGCGAGCCGGGCAGCGACAGGCAGATCAGCCCGCGGCCATGGGTGGCCATGAAGTTGATTGCCTCGGGCGTGCACATCTGGGCCGGGATCACCAGATCGCCCTCGTTCTCCCGGTCCTCGTGATCGACGAGGATGAACATCCGGCCGTTGCGCGCGTCGTCGATGATCTCCTCGATCGACGAGATCGCGTCGCGCCAGTTCTCCTCGACCGGGCCGGGCGTCTCGAAGCTCATGGGATTCCCTTTCGTGCCTGCCGGTCAGATAGCGCAAGGGGAAAGGGGTGGAAAGGGGGCGGGGCCGGCGCGGGCCCTGCGCCGGGGCAGGGCGGGTGCGCGCTCGCGCGCAGGTGCCGCGGCGGCGCCGCAGTTCGCGCTTGAGCTTCGGGCCATGGCGGCGCTACCATCGGCGGGCCGGGCCCGCGTCATCGTGCCGTCGCGTTATCCTGCCCCATCGCCGTCGCGGCCCGCCCTTTTCCGACGCCCGCCCATCGCTGCCAGCAGGAGAGAGAAATGACCCGTTTCCCCAGTGCCGCCCCGCAACCCGGATCGGCGCCGAGCCGCCGCCGCTTCCTGCAGATCGCCGGGACGACCATGCTGGTCAGCGGCGCCGGTGTCTTCAGCATGACCTCGGCCCGCGCCGGCACCGGTGCGCGGCTGCACGTGCTGCACATCAACGACATGCACAGCCGGCTCGAGGAGATCTCGGGTTCGGACGCGACCTGCTCGCCCACCGCCTCGGCCGAGGGCAGCTGTTTCGGCGGCGCCGCGCGGCTGGCGCAGGCGATCCGGGACCGGCGCGGGGCGCTCGCATCCGACGGGATGCCGGTGCTGACCCTCGACGCGGGCGACCAGAGCCAGGGGACGCTCTTCTACACGACCTATCGCGGCAAGGCCGAGATCGAGATCATGAACATGATCGGTTTCGACGCGATGACGCTGGGCAACCACGAGTTCAACAACGGCCCCGATTCGCTCGCCGAGATGCTGGCCGGTGCCGATTTCCCCGTCGTCGCCGGCAACGTGATCGTCCCCGAGGGCCATGCGCTCGCCCCGTTCGTGCGCGACCAGCTGATCCTCGAGCGCGGCGGCGAACGCCTCGGCCTTCTGGGCATCACCACGCCGGACACGGTGTTCCTGTCCTCGCCCGGTCCCGTCGGTTTCGCCGACGAGATCGCGCATCTGAACGAGGCGGTGGCGCGGCTGAAGGGCGACGGGGTGCACCGGATCATCCTGCTTTCGCATGTGGGTTTCCGACGCGACCAGGAGATCGCCGCCCGGGTCAAGGGGCTGTCGCTGATCATCGGCGGGCACAGCCACACGCTGCTGTCGAACACCGTCGAGGGCGCACCCGCCTACGCGACGATGGTCGCGGCGCCCGATGGCCGGCCGGTGCCGATCGTCCAGGCCTATGCCTTCTCGCGCTATCTCGGCGATCTCGCGCTCGAATTCGACGAGGCGGGCGCGGTGATCGCGGCCGAGGGCGACACGATCCTGCTCGACGCGACCTTTCCCGAGGCCGGGGACGTGGCCGCCCGCGTCGCCGCGCTCGCCGGGCCGATCGAGGATCTCAAGCGCACCGAGATCGCCGAGATCGCCGCGCCCATCGACGGCAGCCGGGAAAGCTGCCGGGCGATGGAATGCGAGATGGGCAACGCGGTCGCCGACGCGATGCTGGCGCGGATCGGGGATCCGTCGGTCTCGATCGCGCTGACCAATGGCGGCGGCCTGCGCGCCTCGCTCGAGGCGGGGACGGTGACGGTGGGCGACGTGCTGACCGTGCTGCCGTTCCAGAACACGCTGGTGACCATGCAGGTTCCGGGCGCGGCGCTGGTCGTAGCGCTCGAGCACGGCGTGAACGCGATCGAGGAGGGTGCCGGGCGCTTTCCGCAGATCGCGGGGATGCGCTTCCGGCTCGATACCTCGGTCGCGCCGGATGCCGGCCGCGTCTCGGAGGTCGAGGTGGCGACGGAAGGGGGCTGGCAGGCGCTCGACCCCGACGGCATCTACGGGATCGTGACCAACAACTTCATGGCCCGCGGCGGCGATGGATACGCGATGCTGGCTTCGGACGGTCACGCGGTCTACGACACCGCCATCGACATGGCCGACGCGCTGGCCGAATACCTCGCCGCGAATGCCCCCTTCACCCCGGCAATCGAGGGGCGGATCCGGCAGTGACCGGGGGGGCGTGGGCGCGCGCTGGGCCTCGGCCGCGCCGTGGTCCACGCGTGGACCGACGCCTAACCTGTTGTCATGAAACGAACAGGGCGGAAAAATTAACCCGATCGAAAGGTCCGTCCCGCGATGCGGTTCGCGTCGCGGGACGGCGGCGGCTCGGGGTCAGTGACCGCGCTCGGCCAGCCAGTCGCGCAGGAAGCCGATCTCGCTTTCCTGGGCGGCGATGATCTCTTCGGCTAGTGCGCGGATCTCGGGGTCGTCGCCATGTTCCAGCACGATCCGGGCCATGGCGATGGCGCCCTCGTGATGCGGGATCATGCCGCGGGCGAAATCGACATC
>SLPP01000341.1 GCA_007131945.1 Paracoccaceae bacterium
CTCGCCGAACAGGGAGTGCCCGACGACGCCATCGACTGGCTGCCGGTCCTGATGCTGCGCTACGCCGGCACCGACACCGCGCTGCCCGTCCCCTTCGCCGGGCGCGACCTTGGCAAGGCCCGCACCGATTTCGAGGCCGCGCACAAGGCGCAGTTCGGCTTCATCTACGACGACAAGGAAATCACCGTCGAGGCGGTGGACCTGCAGGCCCATGACGCGCGCCAGACCGGCAGCGACGAGCCCGAACTCTCGACCGAGCAGGCCGAACCCGACCCGTCGGAGACCACCCGCATCTTCGCCGCCGGCGCCTGGCAGGAGGCCGGCGTCTTTCGCCGCGAGCATCTCAGCCCGGGCGCCGTGATCACCGGCCCGGCGCTGATCGTCGAGGCGAACCAGACCATCGTCATCGAACCCGGCTGGCGCGCCGGGATCACCGCCCGCGACCATGTGCTGATGCGCCGCTACCGGGCCGCGGAGCGGGCGCAGGTCGTGGGTTCCGCCCAGGCCGACCCGATCCTGCTCGAGGTCTTCAACAACCTCTTCATGAACATCGCCGAGCAGATGGGCGTCGCGCTGCAGAACACCGCGCATTCGGTGAACATCAAGGAGCGGCTCGATTTCTCCTGCGCCGTCTTCGACGCCGAGGGCGCGCTCGTGGCCAACGCGCCGCACATGCCGGTGCATCTGGGCTCGATGGACCGCTCGGTCGAGACGGTGATCCGCCTCAACCCCGAGATCCGGCCGGGCGATGTCTACGCGCTCAACGCCCCCTATAACGGCGGCACGCATCTGCCCGACATCACCGTCGTCTCGCCGGTCTTCGACGAGGCCGGCGCGAACGTCCTCTTCTGGGTCGCCTCGCGCGGCCACCATGCCGATGTCGGCGGCACCGCGCCCGGCTCGATGACGCCGCTCGCCACGACGGTGGACGAGGAGGGCGTGCTGATCGACAACCTCAAGCTGGTCGAGGGCGGGCGCTTTCTGGAAGACGAGTTGCGCCGCGTGCTGACCGACCACCGCTGGCCCTGCCGCAACCCCGACCAGAACGTCGCCGACCTCAAGGCGCAGGTCGCGGCGAACGAGCGCGGCGCGGCCGAGCTGCGCAAGATGGTCGAGGAATTCGGCCTCGACACCGTGCAGGCCTATATGGGCCATGTCCAGGACAACGCCGCCGAGGAGGTGCGCCGCCTGCTCGGCCGGCTGGAGGACTGTGCCTACGAATACGAGACCGATACCGGCCAGGTGATCCGGGTGCGGATCACCGTCGACCGCGAGGCGCGCGAGGCGGTGGTGGATTTCACCGGCACCTCCGACGCCCTGCCGAACAACTTCAACGCGCCCGAGCCGGTGACCCGCGCCGCCGTCCTCTATGTCTTCCGGGTGATGGTCGAGGCGCCGATCCCGATGAACGCGGGCTGCCTGCGGCCGATCCGCATCATCGTGCCGCGCGGCTCGATGCTGGCGCCGGAATATCCGCGCGCGGTGGTCGCCGGCAATGTCGAGACCAGCCAGCACGTCACCAACGCGCTTTTCGGCGCGCTCGGGGCGATCGCCAACAGCCAGGGGACGATGAACAACCTGACCTTCGGCAACGAGACCTACCAGTATTACGAGACGATCTGCTCGGGCTCGCCGGCGGGACGGATGAACGACGGGCGCGGCTTCGACGGCACATCGGGGGTGCATGTCCACATGACCAACTCGCGGCTCACCGACCCCGAGGTGCTGGAGCTGCGCTTCCCGGTGCTGCTGGAGGCGTTCGGCCTGCGGCCGGACTCCGGCGGGAAGGGGAAGTGGCACGCGGGCGACGGGACGACCCGCACGATCCGCTTCCTCGAGAAGATGGACTGCGCGATCCTGTCCTCGCACCGCTACCGCGCGCCGCAGGGCGTGGCGGGCGGCGGGCCGGGCGAGAAGGGGCGGACGCTGGTGCGCCGGCTCTCGGGCGAGGTCGAGGAGCTGAAGGGCTGCGACCAGACGGTGCTGGAAGCGGGCGAGGCGGTGACGGTGATCACGCCGACGGCGGGGGGCTTCGGCGCGGCCTGAGGGGGGCGCCGTGACCGGCCGCGCGCCGATACCCGCCGGCCTGTCCGGGATGCGCGGGCGAGGCCGGCGCGGGGCGGGTGCACAAAATGTGCACCTGGCCGCAAGATCATGAAGTCATTTGTAAATCCTGTAAATCGCAACCCTTTGTAAACCCTTGCGCGGCCGGCGTCGCACGCGCGTGCCGGGGCGCCGGGCAAAGCTTTCGTTGCGGTTAACGGCGCCGATAAACCATTCAATATCAATGCCTTGCCAGAGCGTCCGCATGCGGACGGAAGGCGCCACCGGCGGCCGGCGTCAGAGCATCCGGTCGGGCAGCCAGAGGACGATCTGCGGGAAGGTGAAGACCATCAGCACCGCCAGCACCTGCAAGAGCACGAAGGGAATGACGCCCTTGTAGATGTCCACGATCGTCACCTCGCGCGGCGCGACGCCCTTGAGGTAGAAGAGCGAGAAGCCGACCGGCGGGGTCAGGAACGAGGTCTGCAGCGTCACCGCGAAGAGGACGATGAACCAGATCTGGTCGAAACCCAGAAGCACCACCACGGGCGCCACCAGCGGCAGCATGATCAGCGAGATCTCCAGCCAGTCGAGGAAGAAGCCGGCGAGGAAGGCGATGAACAGGATCGTCAGCACCACGCCCGAGGGGCCGAAGGGCAGCGAGCGCAGCGACTGGGTGATGAACTCGTCGCCGCCGAGCTGTCGCATGACCACGGCGAACATCGTCGCGCCGAGGAAGATGCCGAAGATGAAGGCGGTGGTCAGCGTGGTCTTCATGCCGACCTCCCTCAGCACCGCCCAGCTGAGCCGCCCGTTCAGCGCCGCCAGAACCGTCGCGCCGAAGGCGCCGACGCCCGAGGCCTCGGTCGGCGTTGCGATGCCGAAGAAGATCGAGCCGAGGACGGCGAAGATCAGCAGCAGCGGCGGCACGACCGCGAGCAGCGTGTCGAAGACGAGCTTGGCGGTCACCGGCGGCAGGTCGGTCGGCGCCGGGGCGAGCTTCTTGAAGAGCGTCGCCGCGATCAGGATGTAGGCGAGGTAGAAGCCGCCCAGCATCAGCCCCGGAAACAGCGCCCCCATGAACAGGTTGCCGACCGAGACCGACATCTGGTCGGCCATGATGATCAGCATGATCGAGGGCGGGATCAGGATCCCCAGCGTCCCCGCCGAACAGACCACGCCGGACGCGAAACCCTTGTTGTAGCCCTGCTGCAGCATGATCGGCAGCGAGAGCAGCGCCAGCAGCACCACCGAGGCGCCGACGATGCCGGTGGAGGCGGCAAGCAGTATCCCGATCAGCACCACGCCCAGCGACAGCCCGCCGCGGAAACGGCCGAAGAGCAGGATGAAGTTCGACATCAGCTTCTCGGTCACGCCCGAGCGTTCGAGCATCAGCCCCATGAAGATGAACATCGGCAGCGCGACCAGGATCCAGTTCGACATCTGCCCCCAGATGCGCTGGACGAAGATGCCGAAGATCCGCATGTCGGTCAGGAAGTAGGTGTCCCAGCCGAACCATTCGAAGCCGAAGATGGCGATGAAGCTGAAGCCGATCGAGACGCCGGCCAGCGCCCAGGCCACGGGGATGCCGGTGAAGATGAGTGCCATGAACGACACCAGCATCGCCACCACGAGGATTTCGTTCGTCTCCATCAAGCGTCCCTGTCCCGTTTGCCGATGCGGCGTCTTCTGCCGGTTTCTCTATGCGATCGTCTTTGATGCGCGCTCAGGCGTTTCTCGGTCGTGGCAGGCCGAAGAGGAAGGCCGTCACGCGCAGGAGCCGGGCCAGCGCGGCAAGCCCGATATAGGCGAAGGCCACGATGATCACCGCCTTGATCGCCCAGCGGTGGGAGAGCCCGCCCGGCGCCGAGGATCGTTCGCCCCGGACATAGGAGGTTTCGACGAAGGGGATCGCGTAGCTGATGATCAGGTAGACCATCGGGAAGATCAGCAGCAGGATCATCAGCATCTCGATCCAGGCGCGGGTGCGCAGGCGGAAGTTCATCGCCAGCACGTCGACGCGGACATGCGCGTCATGCAGGATCGCGTAGCCGATGCCGATCATGAAGCCGACGGCGTAGATGTGCCACTGCACCTCCTCGACCCAGACATAGTTGACGCGCAGCGCGTAGCGCATGGTCACGTTGACGACGATGATCAGCACCAGGATGATCCACAGCCAGTTGACCACCCAGGAAAAGGCGCCGAGCCCGCGCTCGATCTGGTCAGAAACCCAGGTGCGCGGGAATGCGAGGGCATGGGTGCGGGAGCCCGCCTCCTCGATCTTCTCGAGGTCAAGCTCGAAGTCGGTCTTGATCGGTGGTGCCATGCCGTGCCCGCCTCCCCGCGGGTCGGGATCGGTGCCTGCCTCAGCCTCCAGCCCTCAGGCGTCGTCCCGTCGGTGTCGTGTCGCGCCCCGCCTCGACGGGGCGCGATCGTTCTTCGCGCGAATCGCGTCGTCGCGCCAGCTTATTCGCCGACGCCGAGACGGGTCATCCAGTCGCGCGGCAGATAGCCCAGTTCCTTCCAGGGACGGTGCTCCATCAGGAAGTCCATCTGCGACTGATAGACCCGCCCGAACATCTCGTCCTCGGCCGAACGACGCGCCATCACCACCTGCGTCGCCTCCCAGAAGGCGGCAAGCTGCTCGTCGGAATAGGTGCGCACATTGGTGCCGCGCTCCTCGAAGCGCGAGATCACCGCGCCCTGCAGCGCCTCGGCGCGGGCGATCGAATAGGCGTTGCCGGCCATGCAGGCCATGTTGAGCATCGCCTGGGTCTGCTCGCTCAGCCCGTTCCAGACATCGAGGTTGATGTAGAGGAACTGGTTCGTCGCGGGCTGGTGCCAGCCGGGCAGGTAGAGGTA
>SLPP01000126.1 GCA_007131945.1 Paracoccaceae bacterium
CCGATGCCGGCGCCGAGGTCATCCCGAACATCCATCCCGACCGGCGCGAAGCCTCCTATCCGCGTTCGGCCGTGGGGCAGGCGGGCTACCACCAGGCCGATACCGCCTGCCCGATCGCCGAAGGAACCTGGGAGGCGGCCTACTGGTCGGCGCAGACGGCGCTTTGTGCCGCCGCGGCGGTCCTGCAGGGCGAACGCGCCAGCTACGCGCTCAGCCGGCCACCGGGGCATCATGCCTTCGTCGATCTGGCCGGGGGCTTCTGTTTCCTGAACAATTCCGCCATCGCCGCCGACTGGCTGCGTGCGCAGGGGCACCGGGTGGCGATCCTCGATGTCGACGTGCATCACGGCAACGGCACGCAGGGCATCTTCTACGCCCGGCCGGACGTGCTGACGGTCTCGATCCATGCCGACCCGCTGCGCTTCTATCCCTTCTTCTGGGGCCATGCCCATGAACGCGGCGAGGGGGCGGGGATCGGGGCGAATCTCAACCTGCCGCTGGCGCGCGGGACGGGAGACGAGGATTATCTGCGCACGCTCGATATCGCGCTCGCGCGGATTGCCGATTTCGGCACCGAGATCCTGGTCGTCGCCCTGGGGCTCGATGCGCATGAGAACGACCCGCTGAAGGGCCTGGCGGTCACCACGCCCGGCTTCGCGCGGATCGGCGCGGCGATCGCCGCCAGCGGCCTGCCGCTCGTTCTGGTGCAGGAGGGTGGCTACCTTTCCGACGATCTGGGCGGGAACCTGACCCGCTTCCTCGAAGGGGTGCAGTCGCGCTGAGAGGCGGTCTCGGATCCTCGGCCCCGCCCGGTCGGCCGGAAAGCGCGCGCCGGTTTCAGGGTCCGGGAAGCGGACGGACGCGGCCGCGCAGCTGGACCGGGCCGTCGAAGGCGACGAGGCTGCGCCCCTCGAGGTCGATCAGATGCGCGACGACGTTGCGCTCGGCCGCCGGCAGCAGCACCGGGTCGACATCCACATAGACCGCCTGCGTGATCGCCGCGACCGTATCCGCGCCGGCCGCGAGCGCTGCCCGGATCGCGCCCTCGCGCGCCATCCGGTGGGCATGCAACTCGGCGATCCGGACCTTGCCGCGGGCGACCGGCGCGCCGTGGCCGGGGAACAGCGAAAGCGGGCCGAGCGCCTGCAGCCGGCGCAGGCTGGCCATGAAATCGGTCAGGTCGCCATCGGGGGGCGAGACGAGGCTCGGCGCCCAGCCCATGACGTGATCGCCGGAGAACAGCGCCTCGCCCCAGAGAAAGCACATGTGATTGCCGAAATGCCCCGGCGTGTGCAGCGCGCGCAGTGGCCGGCCGGCAACCTCGAGCACCTCGTCGTCCTCGAGGCGCCGATCGGGCGCGAAGGCGGTATCGACCCCCTCGCCACCGCCGAGTTCGGCGCCGTTCAGCGCCGCCATACGCGTCGAGCGTCCGGCGCGCGCGTCGCCCATCGCCAGGACCTCCGCCCCGGTCGCCTCGGCCAGCAATCGCGCGCCGGGCGAATGGTCGACATGCGCATGCGTCACCAGGATCCGCGCCACGTGCTCGTCGCCGGCGAGCGCGGCGAGAAGGGCGGCGATGTGGCGCGGATCGGCCGGGCCCGGATCGATCACCGTGACCGCGCCGCGGCCGAGGAGCCAGGTATTCGTGCCCCAATGCGTCATCGGCGAGGCGTTCGGCGCCAGAACGAGCCGCAGATCCGCCGAAAGCTCGACGGGTTGGCCCGGGGTCGGGGTGGCGGAAAGCCGGGTCGCGGCGGGATCGGGCATCGGGGACTCGTCTTCATGCGGGCGTGGCCCTAAGCTAAGCACATGCTGGGCCGCCTGCTCAAACCGATTTTCCCGCGCGGGCTCTATGGGCGGGCCGCGCTGATCCTGCTCATCCCCGTGGTCACGATCCTGATCCTGGTCGCGGTGCTCTTCATCCAGCGCCATTACGAGCGGGTGACGCAGCAGATGACGACGAATTTCGCCATCGTCGTCGAACTCGTCCGCAGTCGCGCCGATGCCGTGCCCGACGCCGCCGCGGCCGAGGCGGTGCTGGCCGAGCTGGGCGGCGCGCTGCAGATCGACGCGCGTCGCGCCGAAACCCTGCCCGCGATCGAATTCGACCGGATCGCGGCCTTCGACCTCTCGAGCCGGATCGTGCTGCAGGAACTGGCGCACCGCATCCCCGGCATTCAGGCGCAGGGCGTCGTCGGCGGCGAGTTCGTCGTCTGGGTCGAGGGCGCGCACGGGCTCTACGGGCTGCGCTTCGGCTCCGGCCGTGTCGCGGCGCGCAACCCGCACCAGCTCCTGGTGATCGTGCTGGTCGGCGGGCTGGTGATGAGTCTGGTCGCCTTCATGTTCCTGAAGAACCAGGTGCGGCCGATCCTGCGGCTGGCGCGGGTGGCCGAGGCTTTCGGGCGCGGCCAGAGCCTGCCCTACCGGCCCTCGGGCGCGGCCGAGGTGCGCGCCGCCGGGCAGGCCTTCCTCGAGATGCGCGAGCGGATCGAGAACCATATCGAGCAGCGGACCCTGCTGCTGTCGGGCGTCAGCCACGACCTGCGCACGCCGCTGACGCGGATGCGGCTGGCGCTGAGCATGATGGAGGACGAGCCCGAGGCGCGGGCGCTTCTGGCCGATGTCCGCGAGATGGAGGGGCTGATCGACCGGTTCCTCGATTTCGCCCGCGGCGAGATGGCCGAGGCGCCGGTGCCGATGGGCCTGCGCGCGCTCGCCGCGGCGCGGGTGCGCGAGGCGCAGCGCGCCGGGCAGGAGGTGGCGCTGCGCCCCGGACCCGACCCGGCGCCGATGAAGCTGCGGCCGGGCCTGATGGCGCGCGCGATCGACAACCTGATCGGCAATGCCACCCGCTACGGCAACCGCGCCGAGCTGAGCATCGCCGAGGAGCCGGGGCAGGTGGTGCTGACCGTCGAGGATGACGGACCCGGCATCGCCCCCGAGGACCGCGCCGCGGCGCTGCGCCCCTTCGTGCGGCTCGATCCGGCGCGCGGGGCGAGCCGCGGCGCCGGCGCCGGGCTGGGCCTCGCCATCGCGGCCGACGCGCTGCGCCTGCATGGCGGCGGGCTGGAACTGGGGCAGGGGACATCGCCGGGCCTCGGCGGGCTCGCGGTGCGGGTGGTGCTGCCGGTCGGGTGATGCCAAGGCGGGGGTGCGCGCATGCGCGCATTCCGGCAAGTATCAGATAAAAAACAAGAAAGATGCGGCGTTAACCGCAACGAAACTTTTCGCCGGCGCCTCGGGCGGGCGCGCGTCGCGCCCTTGCGGCGCCCGAACGCCGTGGCCGAACACGGCGCCGGATCGGGGCTCAGCGCCCCTGCTGGCGCCGCGCCATGAAGGCGAGGCGTTCGAAGAGATGCACGTCCTGCTCGTTCTTCAAGAGCGCGCCGTGCAGCTTCGGCAGGGCGTTGAGCCCGTCGCGCTTCAGATCCTCGGGTCCGAGGTCCTCGGCCAGCAGGAGCTTGAGCCAGTCCAGCATCTCGCTGGTCGAGGGCTTCTTCTTCAGCCCCGGCGTCTCGCGCAGCTCGAAGAACTGCGTCAGCGCGCTGCGCAGCAGGTGGTCCTTGATGCCGGGGAAATGCACCCGCACGATCGCCGCCAGCGTGTCGGCGTCGGGGAAGCGGATGAAATGGAAGAAGCAGCGGCGCAGGAAGGCGTCGGGCAGCTCCTTCTCGTTGTTCGAGGTGATGACGACGATCGGGCGCTGGCGGGCGCGGATCGTCTCGCCGGTCTCGTAGACGAAGAACTCCATCCGGTCGAGTTCCTGCAGCAGGTCGTTCGGAAACTCGATATCGGCCTTGTCGATCTCGTCGATCAGCAGGACGACTTTCCGATCGGATTCAAAGGCCTGCCAGAGCTTGCCCTTCCTGATGTAGTTGGCGACGTCGTGCACCCGCGCGTCGCCGAGCTGGCTGTCGCGCAGCCGGCTGACGGCGTCGTATTCGTAAAGCCCCTGATGCGCGCGGGTCGTCGACTTGATGTTCCACTCGATGATGTCGAGCCCCAGCGCGGCGGCCACCTCGCGCGCCAGTTCGGTCTTGCCGGTGCCGGGCTCGCCCTTGACCAGCAGCGGCCGTTCCAGCGTCACCGCGGCATTGACCGCCATCGTCAGGTCGTCGGTGGCGATATAGGTCTCGGTCGAGGCGAAGCGCATGCGATGCATCCTGTTTCTGTCCCGGCGGGGCGATCCGTCGGGGGCGATATCTAGCTCTCCGGCGGGGCGGGTGCAATGCGTCGGGGGCGGCTGGCGCGCGTATGGCAGGCGGGTGGCAGGCGGGTGGCAGCGGGGCGCCGGTCCGCGCCACCGCACGGGTCCGCGCGTGCGGTTGTCCGCGACTGTCCGCGGTTGTCTCGGTCCCGCGCGGCGGCTATCTTTCGCGCATCCGGCGGAGATGGCCATGTCCAGTACGATGAGCGAGCGCGAGATCGAGAATGTGCTCAATTCCGTGCGCCGGCTGGTCGCGCAGGAGGAGCGGCGCAACCGACCGCCGGTGCTGGAACTGACGCCGTCGATGCGGATCGACCCCGCCGCTGGCTCCGCCCCCGCCCCCGATGCGGAACCCGCGCCGCCACCCGGGAGGCCGCCCGAGATGTCGCCCGAGATGTCGCCCGAGATGTCGAAGGAGGCCTCGGCCGATACGCTGACCGAAGCGCCGACCAAGGCGCCGGCGGAGGCCGAGGCGAAGCTGCCCGGCGCCGTCGCGCCCGAGCCCGGCCTGCCGATGGTGCCCGACGAGGTGCTGCAGGAAATGGTGGCGCAGATCGTGCGCGACGAGCTGCACGGCAAGCTGGGCGAACGGATCACGCTCGCCGTGCGCAAGCTCGTCCGCAACGAGATCGCCCGCGCGCTGGACGAGGAACGGCGGAAATAG
>SLPP01000073.1 GCA_007131945.1 Paracoccaceae bacterium
CGTGTCGTCATCACCGGGCTGGGGGTGATCTCGCCGATCGGCAATTCGGCGGCCGAGGTCGAGGCCTCCCTGCGCGCGGGCCGCTCGGGCGTGGTCTTCGCGCCCGAATACGCCGAGCACGGCTTCCGCAGCCAGGTGCACGGGGCGCCGCAGATCGTGCTGGAGGATCACCTCGACAAGCGCGATCTGCGCTTCATGGGGCCGGGCGCGGCCTACAACTTCATCGCCATGCAGCAGGCGATCGCCGATGCCGGGCTCGAGCCCGACGAGGTCTCGAATCCGCGCAGCGGGCTGATCATGGGCTCGGGCGGCCCCTCGACCTCGAACATCTTCCAGGCGCACAGGATCGTCATGGAAAAGGGCAGCCCGAAGCGGATGGGCCCGTTCATGGTCACCCGCTGCATGTCGTCAACCAACTCCGCCTGCCTGGCGACGCCGTTCCGCATCAAGGGGGTGAACTACTCGATCACCTCGGCCTGCTCGACCTCGGCGCATTGCATCGGCAACGCCGCCGAGCTGATCCAGATGGGCAAGCAGGACGTGGTCTTCGCCGGCGGCGGCGAGGAGCTCGACTGGACGCTGTCCTGCCTCTTCGACGCGATGGGGGCGATGAGCTCGAAATACAACGACGCGCCCGCGACGGCCTCGCGCCCCTTCGATGCCACGCGCGACGGCTTCGTCATCGCCGGCGGCGGCGGCGTGCTGGTGCTGGAGGAGCTGGAGCACGCGCGCGCGCGCGGCGCGAGGATCTATGCCGAGCTCACCGGCTACGGCGCCACCTCGGACGGCCACGACATGGTCGCGCCCTCGGGCGAGGGCGGCGAGCGGTCGATGCGGCTGGCGCTGGAAACGCTGCCCGAGGGGCGCAAGGTCAGCTACATCAACGCGCATGGCACCTCGACGCCGGCCGGCGACGTCACCGAGGTCGAGGCGATCCGCCGCGTCTTCGGCGACGACGCGGTGCCGCCCATTGCCTCGACCAAGTCGCTGACCGGCCACAGCCTCGGCGCGACCGGGGTGCACGAGGCGATCTATTCGCTCCTGATGATGCAGGGCGGGTTCATCGCGCCCTCGATCAATGTCGGCGAGCTCGATCCGGGGCTCAGGCCCGAGGAGATCGCGACCGAGCTGCGCGAGGGGGTGGCGTTCGACAGCGTGCTGTCGAACAGCTTCGGCTTCGGCGGCACCAACGCGACGCTGGTCTTCAGCGCCTTCCGGGAGTGAGCGAATGGCCGAGCTGATGCGCGGCAAGCGCGGGCTGGTGATGGGCGTGGCCAACGACCGCTCGATCGCCTGGGGGATCGCCAGGGCGCTGGCCGAGGAGGGGGCGGAGTTGGCCTTCTCGTTCCAGGGCGAGGCCTTCGGCAAACGCGTCGCGCCGCTCGCCGCCTCGGTCGGGTCGGACCTCCTGGTCGATGTCGATGTCACCGACGAGGCGAGCCTCGACGCCGCCTTCGAGTCCTTGCGCGCGCGCTGGGGGCGGATGGACTTCCTGATCCACGCCATCGCCTATTCCGACAAGAACGAGCTGCACGGCCGCTTCATCCATACCAGCCGGGCGAATTTCAAGCATTCGCTCGACGTCTCCTGCTACAGCTTCATCGATGTCAGCCGCCGCGCCGCCGAGATGATGCCCGAGGGCGGGTCGCTGGTCACGCTGACCTATGGTGGCTCGAACCGGGTGACGCCGTTCTACAACGTCATGGGCGTCGCCAAGGCGGCACTGGAGGCGTCGGTGCGCTACCTGGCGAACGACCTAGGCCCGCAGGGGGTGCGGGTGAACGCGATCTCGCCGGGGCCGATGAAGACGCTCGCCGGCGCGGTGATCGGCGGCGCGCGCAAGACCTACCGCTTCACCGAGGCGAACGCGCCGCTGCGGCGCAACGCGACGCTCGAATCGGTGGGCGGCGCGGCGGTCTTCCTGTGCTCGGATTACGGCGCCTGCACGACCGGCGACGTGATCATGGTCGATTCGGGCTACCACGTCCTCGGCATGCCGCAGCCCGAGAACATCTGAACCGGGCGCCGATGGCCGGCCGGGGTGACGCGCCACGGTGACGGGGGCGCGCGCCTCGCCCCCATCGAGGGGGCTCAACGCGCCGGGGCTGCCGCCCCGCCGGCCTTCGGCCTCCCCCGCCTCCCGCCCTAGGGGTGGCGCCGCAACAGCGCCGGCCGAGGGGGTTCGATGCCCCCGAGGCCGGCACCCCCGGAGCCGGTCCGACGGTGGTTCACAGCCGGGCGCGTCCGGACTATCCTTGCCGCGCAGCGAAGCGAGGCCGCCGATGCCCCACGACCATCACGACCACCCCCATCACGACGCGCCCCCCGACCCGATGACCGAGCGCGTCCGCCGGCTGGAGGCGGCGATGGTCGCGAAGGGCCTCGTCGACCCCGCCGCGATCGACGCGATCATCGAGACCTATGCCGAGAAGGTCGGGCCGAAGAACGGCGCCGCCGTCGTCGCCCGCGCCTGGACCGACCCGGATTTCGCCGACTGGCTGCGGCGCGACGCCACCGCCGCCATCGCCTCGATGGGCTATGCCGGACGGCAGGGCGAGCACATGCAGGCGGTCTTCAACACGCCCCGCGAGCACAACCTCGTCGTCTGCACGCTCTGCTCCTGCTATCCGTGGCCGGTCCTCGGCCTGCCGCCGGTCTGGTACAAGTCGCCCGCCTACCGCTCGCGGGCGGTGCTCGAGCCGCGGTCGGTGCTGGCCGAGTTCGGCCTCGAGCTGCCGCCCGGGACCCGCATCCGGGTCTGGGATTCGACCGCCGAGCTGCGCTACCTCGTCGTGCCGATGCGCCCCGAGGGGACCGAGGGCATGGACGCCGGGGCGCTCGCCGCTCTGGTCACGCGCGAGGCGATGATCGGCACCGGGCTGCCGAAGGTGCCGAAGCGGGTGCCGGCGGGGGTGCCGTCATGAACGGGCCGCAGGACCTGGGCGGCGCGATGGGCTTCGGCCCGGTCCGCCCCGAGGCGGACGAGCCCGTCTTCCACGCCGGCTGGGAGGCGCGGGTGCTCGGCCTGACGCTGGCCGCCGGCGCGCTCGGGCACTGGAACATCGACGCGAGCCGGCACGCGCGCGAGAGCCTGCCGCCGGCGGTCTACCACGCCTCGAGCTACTACGAGATCTGGCTCCGCGCGCTCGAGGCGCTGATCGAGCGCCAAGGGTTGCTGCGTCCGGACGCGCCGGTGCCGCATCCCCGCCGCCTTTCGGCCGCGGCGGTGCCCGCCGCCATCGCCGCCGGCACCGACTATGCCCGCCCCGTCGCCGCGCCGCCGCGCTTCCGCCGCGGCGACCGGGTGCGGGCGCGCAACATCCATCCGCGCGGCCATACCCGCCTGCCGCGCTACGTGCGCGGGCATGTCGGCCGGATCGAGGCCGAGCATGGCGGCTTCATCCTGCCCGACGCCCATGCCCACGGCCGGGGCGAGGCGCCCGAGCGGCTCTATACCGTGGTCTTCGACGGAGCCGAGCTCTGGGGGCCGGATGCCGAGCCGGGGCTGTCGGTTTCGGTCGATGCCTGGGAGAGCTATCTTGAGCCGGTCTGACCCGCCGCCGCTGCCGGCGCGCCCCGAGGCGCCGTTCGACACGCCGTTCGACACGCCCTGGCAGGCGCGCACCTTCGCGCTGACCGTCGCGGCGCACGAGGCGGGGCTCTTCGACTGGCCGGAATGGTCCGCCGCGCTGGGGCGCGCGCTCGAGGGGGCGGCGCCGGACGGGTCGGATTACTACCACCGCTGGCTCCTCGCGCTCGAGGCGCTGCTCGCCGAACGCGGCCTGGCGCCGCCACCAGGCCCGTAACCCTTGCTTAAGCCCGTTCGCCGATCCTGCGCCGGCCGGGTTCCGTCCCGGCACCGGCGCGGTTCCGGCCCCGCCGGTCCCGAAGCCGTCGCGGGGACGCCGACAGATGCCCGACACGAGCCGCAGTGACCCTGGCCGTCCGCTCGGCGATGGCGCGCCGGCCTCGTTCCGCGCCATCGCCGAGCGGACCGGCAACCCGGTCGTGGTCACCGATCCGGCGCGGCGGATCGTCTGGGCCAACGCCGCCTTCTGCCGGCGCACCGGCTATGCGCTCGAGGAGTTGCGCGGCGCCCGTCCCGGCCGGCTCTTCCAGTTCGAGCGCACCGATCCCGCGACGGTGCGCCGGATCGCCGCCGCGCTCGATGCCGGCCGCCCGGTGCGCGAGGCGATCGAGAACCGCAACCGGCGCGGCGAGCGCTACTGGATCGACCTCGACATCCAGCCGATGCACGATGCGAAGGGCCGCCTGACCGGCTTCGTCGGCGTGCAGACCGACATCACCGAGCTGATCGCGGCGCGCGCGCGGCTCGACGACGTCATCGCCGGCGCCCGGATCGGCACCTGGGAATGGGACGTGACCACCGGCGAGAACCGGATCAACGAGATCTGGGCGGCGATGATCGGCTACGCCCAGGCCGAGATCGAGCCTGTGACGATCGATCTCTGGCGGCGGCTGCTCCATCCGCAGGACGCGCCCCGCGTCGCCGCCGCGCTCGACAAGGTGCTGAACGGGACGGCCGAGCAGTTCGAATACGAGTTCCGCTTCCGCCACCGCGAGGGGCACTGGGTGCACGTGCTCTCGAGCGGCCGGGTGCTGGAGCGCGATGCCGGCGGCGCGCCGCTGCGCATGGCCGGCGTGCATGTCGATGTCTCGGCACGGCGCGAGCTGGAACAGGCGCTTGCCGCCGAGAGTGAATTGCTGCACGCGCTCACCGAGACCAGCGTCTCGGGGATCCTCGCCTTCGATACCGAGGGCCGGATCGTCTTCGCCAACAACGAGGCCGGGGAAGTTCTCGGCATGCCGCAGAGCGCGCTTCTGGGCCGCTA
>SLPP01000128.1 GCA_007131945.1 Paracoccaceae bacterium
AAGAGCGCGCGCGCATCGAGAAGCGCCGCGACGAGGACCGGAAGGTCGATCACGACCGGCTCGAGCGCATCGAGCGCGACATCCACGACATGCGCAACCTGATCTTCGCCGCCTTCCAGCGCAGGAACGGCGACTGACAACGCAAGGTCGCGCAAAGCAGCGTGCACTCGGCGCCCCTGGTCGCAACCCGACGCCGGCATCCTGAACACGGCGCCCGGTGCTCACCAACAGCACGATCGCACTCGACCACGCCCGTCGCCGGTCCCCTGCCGCTCCGTCCTGCGGCGGGCCGGCATCTGTCATTCCCATCGCAAAGGAGGCTCCCATGCCCGATCCCGTCCGCACCTTCCGCCATTTTCGCGATGTGCCGCAGAACCTCTGGCGCTGGCCGAACTTCTCGCCGGCTGAGATCGCCTGCCGCGGCACCGGCCAGCTCAAGCTGCACCCCGAGGCCCTCGACAGGCTGCAGGCGCTGCGCGACCGGCTGGACAAGCCGCTGATCGTGCGCTCGGCCTATCGCTCGCCCGAGCACAACCGCAATGTCGGCGGCGCCCCGCGTTCGAAGCACATGGACGGCACGGCCTTCGATATCGCCATGGCGAACCACGACCCCGCCGCCTTCGAGGCCGCAGCCCGCGAGGTCGGCTTCCTCGGCTTCGGCTCATATCCCCGCTCTGGCTTCATGCACATTGATCTCGGTCCCGCACGCCAGTGGGGCGAGCGGTTTCCGCCCCGTGCCGTCCCCTTCGCCGCCGAGACCCCGCCCGCGCGCGAGACACTGGCCGCAAGCCGCACGCTGCGCGGGACCGGCGCGGCCGGGGTGGCGACCGTCGGTGCCGCCGGGGTCGAGGTCGCGCAGGAGGTTCTGGCGGAGACGCAGGACGCCGTCGTGCCACTGGTCCCGTACCTCGACACCCTGCGCTGGCTGTTCATCGCCCTGGCGCTGGGCGGTATCGCCGTGGCGGTCTGGGCGCGTATGGACGACTGGAAGAAGGGCCGGCGCTGATGGGGGCAAGCCTGCTGGCCAGGCTTTTCGCCCGGCCATGGGCGCGGTGGGTGGCGGGGATTTTGTATCTGTGGAGCATTACGCCGTGATGGTGCAATTGCTTAACGACCATGTTTCACAGCCCATCGGCCTCGCTTCCAAAACCAAGCACCTAAAGCGAAGACCGCCATCGCAACCAATCCCATGATCAGCACCGTCCATTCCCAACGATTCCGTTCGGGGTGGCGCGCAGCGAGATGAGCGATGATCGCCGCCCGATCGCCCGGCTCAAGGCGCGCGCCATTCAACCACTCCATCCGGACAACCGTTATCGTCCACCCCGGGCGGCCAAGCGTGGTGCCTTCTATCTGCCTGGCATCGTGGCATGTCAGGCAACGTATCTCGACCAGCCGCTCGCCCAGCGGCCGGGCCGCGCGCGCCACCGAGATCCGCTCGGCTTCGGCCTGCGCGACGCGTCGTTCTTCATCCTCGCGGGCGCGGTCAGCCGCAATTTCTGCTCTGATGCGGGCACGGATCTCGGCGGCTTCATCCGAGGGCAGCACACCCGTCTCGGTCTCGAAATCGCCCCAGTCGGTGCCCGGCTGCCCGGGTAGCGCAAGAAGC
Source organism: Paracoccaceae bacterium (assembly GCA_007131945.1). GTDB lineage: Bacteria > Pseudomonadota > Alphaproteobacteria > Rhodobacterales > Rhodobacteraceae > Pararhodobacter. The sequence continues at coordinate 1,610 of SLPP01000128.1, forward strand.
AAGCAGACCAGACACAGGAGCAGGCGACAGATGTTGCGCCGCCACGGCCTATTGTGCGGCGAAATCGGCCTCTCCGCGCGCACGGCGGGCGGAAAAAACGGCATCGTCCCAGCCCTCGTTACGGGCGACATGGTCCCAGGCCAGACCGTCGCGTTCCAACCGATAGGCTATCTCGGCCAGATCCTCGGCGGTCAGCGCGCCGATGCCGCGCGCCGAACCCGGCGGCAGGCTCTCCATGCCAGCCTTGATCACCACCGCTTCGGGCGCGGCGACCGAGCCCTCGACCGCCAACCAGATCAGCCGGGCCAGATGGGTGAACGCCGCGTTGAGCCCGTGCGCGCCGCTGGCGGTTTCCAGATCGCGCAGAAAAGGGTTGATCCATTGGCAGACATAGTCGGACAGAAAACCCTCGGCCTCGGCGATCAGGGCGCGGGCTTCGATATCGTCGCCCGCGCGCGCCTTCTCGCCGGCCTGGTCGTAAAGCAGCGCCATAAACTCGGCCTGCACCGCCGGGGTGTCGTTGAGGTCACGGAAATGCTGGTGGCGCTCGAAACCGTGCCGCGCATAGGCACCGGCCATGCCGGCCTCGCTGCCGCCCATGATAGCGCCGTCGAGATAGAAGCCGGTATTGACCCGAACCGGCGTCGGCGGGGTCAGGAACAGGGTGGCATAGAATTTTTGCAGTGCCAGCGGATCGCGCAATTCGGCGGCGGCGGCGCGCAGATCGGCGATCTCGGCGCCCAGATGCAGGCCGATCTCGCCTGCGATGGTTTCAAGATCATCGGGCAGCGCGGTCTGGAAGGCTTCCAGGTAGTCGGCGCCCGTGGCCGGCGGGGCGAAGGCGCGCGCCATGCACAGCCAGAAATCGCGTTTCGAGAAGGCGAGGCTTGCGGTCTCGGGTTGCATGTACTTCCTCTCTGAAAAGGGCCGGAGCGCGTAGGGGGCGCCGCGCCCCGGCTGCTGACCTCAGCCCCGGTCCTCTGCGCCCAGCCGCCAGGCGGCAAAGGCATAGACCACATTCGCGAGGCCGACCGCCAGAACCAAGAGCGCCCATTCCCCGGTCGAGGGAACGTAAGGCAGCAGATCCGGCGCCCAGGTGCCCTTGAACAGCGGCACCATCTGTCCGCCGATGATAAACTCGTACCGGCTGATCAGCAGGCCCACCATCACCAGAAGCGAGGCCAGCACCTGCATCAATCCGTTAGAGCGCGTGGCGGGCAGCACCATCAGCACGAAGGGCAGCGCCACGCAGCCCCAGAGCGCAATGTGGAACATCGGCTGTGCCACAAGGTATTCCCACACCTGCAACCCTTCGGCATTCGACCACAGCCCGGTCACCGCGCGGCCGGCGTGCAGGATGAAATGCAGCGCGATGGAAATGGCGAACATCCGCGCAAGCGTGCCCTCGAAGAGGCTGCGCGTTTCGGGGCGCATGTTGCCATGGCTGAAGCCGTTCTTGAGATGGCTGAAGAATACTGTGAAGGCCAGCGCCCCCATGAAGCTTTCGATCAGGAACACCACCGGGATCTCGCCGCCAAACCACATCGGCCGCATCGCCATCATGCCATAGACGGCACCGGCCACCAGCGTGATTGCCAGCGCCAGCAGCCCCACCAGCATCATCAGCGGGTTGCGCCCGGCATCGGGCTTGTTGATCATCCCGAAAAGGACGATCGCCAGCAGGATGGTGTAGACGCCAACCAGAAGTACCTTCCAGAACAGCGGCGAGGCCATCTGCATGTTCAGAGGCGTTGCCCAGAGCGCGATCCAGGGGTTGCCGAGCTCGAGAAAAAGCACAGCCACGCCGCCGATCAAACCCGCCATGGCAAGCCATAGGCAGCGCCGGGCAACGGGACGGAACTCTTCCAGCCCAAAGACATGCCAGAGCGAGGCCACCATCGCCAGACCTGCCGAAGTCAGCAGGAAATAGTCATAGGTGACAATCGCGAGGCCCCAGTGAATGCCGGCATTGGTGGTATTGAACTGCACCTTGCCGAACTGGAACACCTCCCACAGCACATAGCCGCCGCCGATGGCCAGCAGCGCCAGCGCCGCGATCAGATGCAGAAGGAAATGGTTGCCCCGTACGCTTGCCGGGGAAGTATCGGTCATCATTGCCATGGTTCATTCCCTCCTGTGTCTCAGCCGCGCCGCGACCGGCTGCCCGGCACCACCGGCGAACCGCCGCCCGACAGGTAATAGACCTTGGGCTTGTTGCCGGTCTCCTCGCGCAGGCGTACACCGCCCTTCTCGGCGATCAGCTCATTGACCTTGCTTTCGGGGTTGTCGAGGTCGCCGAAGAACCGCGCCTTGGGCGCGCAGACGCGCACGCAGGCGGGGGTGTATTCGCGGGTTTCGGGGTTGTCCTCGTCCAGATCGGCCACGCCCTCGGGGGCCTGGCTGATCTTGTGATGGCAGAAGGTGCATTTCGACACCACGCCGCTGGGCTGGATGCCGATACCCTTGGACGGATCCTCGTATTCGTCCGGCATGCGGAAGGGCGGGTTCCACGTCCGCCGGCCACGCGCTGGAAACGCCTCGCGCACATCGGGCTCCACCACCGGCGCCTCGTCCATGTAGAAGCGCACGCCATAAGGGCAGGCAACCATGCAGTACTTGCAGCCGATGCACTTGTTCCAGTCAACCAGCACTACGCCGGTTCCCTCGTCGACATAGGTGGCCCGCGTCGGGCAGACCGAGACGCAGGACGGATTCTCGCACTGCATGCAGGGCCGCGGCAGCCAGCTGATGTTCAGGTTCGGGTATTCCCCTTCGGAGTAGAACAGCACGTCCTGCCAGTTCTCTCCCGGCAGGCGGCTGTTCTCCATCGCGCAGGCCGTGGTGCAGGCCTGGCAGCCGGTGCAGGTTTCAAGGTCGATGACCATTCCCCAGTTGGGCATGTCGGTTTTCCTCCCTTACGCCTTGGCCACACGGACCTTGGTCGAATAATACATGCACTGCCCCGTCACCCGGTCGGACTGGTTGACGGTGCAGTCGCCCGAATGGCCACCGGGCACGGCATTCGACCACCGGCCCGAGGCCCAGTGGCCATACTCCATCGGCAGTACGATCGTGTCGGGCCGCGTGCCGGCAAAGACCCGGCAGCGCGCCTCGATTGAGCCGACATCCGAGGTGATGCGCACCATGTCGAGATCGCGGATGCCGCGCGCGGCGGCGGTCTCGGGATGGATCTCGACAAAGGCCTCGCCGCGGCCGCCGACGGTGGGCTGCAGATGCGCGATCACCATCGGGATGTTGGAACCGCGCCCTTCGGCATGCAGCGCCACTTTCGGGGTGCTCAGATACAGGTCACCCCCGCCCGGATGCACCGGCTCCTCCCAGATGGGGAACATCACCGTTGCCGGGTCGCGGCCGGTGGCACCGGCGATCCACTCGGCATGTTCCTCCAGGCGGCCCGAGCGGAACTCGAACTTGCCCGAGGGGGTACGCAGAAGCCGCTGCTTGACCTCTTCGGCATCCATCGGGCGGGCATAGTCGATCCCGTCCCATTCATAGAAGGTGCCGTCGCGCAGTTGCCACATGTAGGGCTTGCGATACCAGATTCCCTTTTCCACCCAGGCGTCCCAGCCATCGACGCCGTTGTCGCCAGGATTGGCCTCGAAGCCGCGCGCCATGTGGCGCAGCACGTTCTCCGAGCTTTCGAGCGCCTCGAAATACTCGGCCATGCGCCCGCCCATGCGCTTACCGATCTCGATCAGCACGTCGCCGAAATACTTGGTATCGTGAATCGGGTCGATCGCGGGCACCCGAAGATGGGCATGCGCGAATCCCTCCAGCGGCATCGGCCCGCAATCCTGATAGCGCTCCAGATAGCTGTGATCGGGCAGGATGAGATCGGCGAAATGCCCGGCCTCGGAAGGGAAGGGCGAGGTGTCGATGACGAAGATTTCCCGCAACGCCTCTTCCCAGACCTGTCCGTTGGGCGCCGTCCAGATCGAATTGTTTTGATAGAACAATAGCGTGTCGAGCTTGTAGGGCTCGCCGCGCAAGGAATTCGGCCCCACCTCCTGCTGCATGTTCCGCGCCAGCAGATAGCCATCGGGGTGGCCCTGCATGTCGATACGCGGTTGCTGGCGCCAGGGGCCGTTCTCGGCATAGTCGTCGCGGTAATCGGCCAGATTGGCAGGCAGCGGGCCATAGCTCGGGCCCATCTGATACATCATCCCGCCCCGGGCGAAGACCGCGCCCACCAGGCCGTTCAGCGCATGGATCGCCATGGCGTTGAAGACGCCGTTGGTATGCGCATGGGCGCCGCGCTCGAAGATCGCCATTGCCGGGCGGGTCGAACCGAATTCGAGCGCCACGGTGCGGATGGTCTCGGCGGGGATATCGGTGATCCCGGCGGCCCATTCGGGTGTGCGGTCCTTCAGCTCGATGTTCCACCAGTCCACCAGACCGTGGGTCCAGCGCGGCACGAAACCCTCGCCCTCGACCTCGGGGGTGACCATCTCGCCGGTTTCCGGGTCTTCCATCGGCCCGGGCGTGGCGGCCTCGGTAACGGTCTCTCCGGTGACGAAACGGTTGATCCGGTCGGCGAAATCGCCCACGAAGCTCTTTTCCCAAAGCCCCTCGGTGAGAATCACATGCGCAATGGCAAGCGCCAGCGCGCCATCGGTGCCGGGCTTAATCAGCAACGCGCGGTCAGATGCCGCCAGCGTGGTGTTCATGTGCACATCTACCGCCGTCACCCGCGTCTTGGGCGACTTCTTGCCGCGCATGTAGCCCCACATCTGCATGTTGTAGTTGTAGGGGCGGAACGCCTCGAGGAAGCCGCAGCCGAACATCAAGAGATAGTTGCAGTTGCGGTAGTCGTGGGCGTTGTAGCTGTCGTTGCCGTCGGTGAAGAACCGCGCCTTCATCGAGCCGTCCGAGCACATCGAACTGTGACCGATATTGCCGTTGGGCGTACCATAGAGCGCGCCGAACTGACCCATCATGCCGATATCGGTGGTGCCCCAGCCACGGCCCGAAAGCATGGCAAAGCGGTGGCTCTCACCGGCCTCGCGCAGATTCCTCAGTCGGTCGGCGACCATGTCCAGCGCCTCGTCCCAACTGATCGGCACGAAACCGGGATCGACATCGCGGCCCTTTTGCGGGTTGGTGCGCCGCATCGGGCCGCGCCAGCGGTCGGGGTCATAGAGGATATAGATGCCCAGCGGCCCCTTCGGGCAGAGCTTGCCATTGGCGATGGGATGGTCGGGGTTGCCGTGGATGGCATGCACCCGCCCGTCGGTGGTGTAGACATCAATGCCGCAGCGCGCCGGGCACTGGTGGCAAATGTTCTTGCTCACCACCGTGTTCGGCTGACGCCTGGTCTGGGCCTCGGCGCTTCCGCGCTCGGGGTTGGTGCCGGGAATGGTCAGCGCCACGGTTGCGGCGGCGCCGGTAACGCCGGTCGCCTGCAGGAACCGCCGCCGGCTGACATTGGTGTTGATCTCGTCCATCTGGTCTTTCCTCCCCCTTGCGGTGGTCATCGGCTGGTGTCAGCGCCGCATCAGGCCATGGGCCAGTGCGGCAAGATCGGTGTCGCGGACGCAGCCATCGCAGTGGCGCTGGTCCTCGCGAGGTGAAAAGCGCGTCCGGCATCGCGGGCAGGTGGCGCGCGGCTGCGTGTCAAGCTGAACAGGGCCTGCATAGGCCCCTTCGCCCGCCGACAGCAGCCCCAGCGCGCCGCTGCGGGTGCAGTCGCCGCAGGCGATGCAGATGATGGCGTCAAAGATGAGCGAGGCTTGCGTGTCGGACTCGCGCAGCCGCAGCGCGCCGGTCGGGCAAAGGCGCGAAAGCGCCTGCAGGTCGCGGGTGGGCGCGCGCAAGACGAGCGCAGGGAACAGCGCCGCCGGCAGCGGGTTGTTTCCGACCAGATCGGCCAGTTGCTTTGCCCGCTTGCGGCGCCTTGACGCCGAAACCCTGCCCGGCAGGCCGGCCAGCGGGTCGCCGTTCCCCTCATCCCGCTGCCCCGCCTGCGCAATGCGCGCAAACAGCGCCCGCCGCGCCGGATCGGCGCTGCGACCGCGCGGCGCCAGCCGTGCCCGCCAGCGCGCTTTCGGTTCGCGGCGGACACGGACTCGGGAGGCAAGCCCGAGAATTGCGGCTTCTGCATTGACCTCGTTGAGCGCCGCGAGCCAGGGTTCGGCCCGCCCCATCGAGACGGGACAGGCGGCGCACCAGCCGCGGTCGATCAACGTGACATCGCCCTTTGCCAGCCCGCCGCGCAGCGCCTCCGGCGTGAGCCCGCCCAGGCAGGTCACGACGCGGGCACCCGCTTCGGCACGACGCGTGCGCGCGCATTCATAAAGGCTGGCCATGCCGGACCCGGGCGTGGCTATCGCCCCGGTTGGGCAGATGCTCGCGCAACGCCCGCAGCCGCTGCAGGCGGCGGGGTCGATCTGCACCATGCGCTCGGCGATGCGGATTGCGCCCTCGGGGCAGCTTTGCCGGCAGGCAGAGCAGGGCATCCCCGGACGCATCGCGCTCAGGCACGCACCCTCGACCAGCCGGACGTCGCCGCCCGCGGAGCCCTTTGCTGCGTCGCTCGCAACGACCTTGCCCAAATCACCTCCCTAGCTGCGCGCCTTGGCAGATCATGCGTGGCGCGGCTCGCTCGGTTGTCCTCCAGGACCAAGGATAGCAGGCTGCATGTTGCATAAAACGGTGATTCCGCGCCAAAAGCACGCCATCAACTTTATGTTTTTAAATGAGAAAACACGCTGTCCGAGATTCCGGACAGCTTGGTCCGGCTGCTGTCCGGAATCCCGGACGCTGCGCAGCGGAGCTAGCTGCGGCCCTCGATGCCTAGTTTCTGCATCTTTTCCCACAGCGTCGAACGGCCGATCTGCAAGAGCTTGGCGGCTTCGGTCAGCGAGCCATCGGCGCGCGTCAGCGCGCTCTGGATATGGGCGCGCTCGGCCGCGTCGCGTACTTCGCCCAGTGCCTGGAAATCATCGCCCGGTTCTTCGGCAACACCGGGCACGCCCTCGGGAAACAGATCGGCGGGCAGGATCGTTTTCCCCTGAACCATCGCCATGGCGCGCGTCAGCCGCGCTCGTAATTCGCGCCCGTTGCCCGGCCAATCATGCAGGCGCGCCGCCTGTTCGGCCTGCGGCGAGATGCCCCTCAAGGGCGTTCCCCGCCGCGCGTTCATGCCCTCGAACAGCCTCGACATCAGCCACAAGGTATCCTCGGGCCGGTTGCGCAGGGGAGAAATGTTGAGCGTCAGAACAGACAGATGAAAATAAAGATCGGGGCGCAGACTTTCAGGCGAAAGATCTGGCCCATCGGTCGCGATCAGTCGCGCCCCGGCAGTGTCGCCGCCCGCCCAGAGGGTCTGCAAGAGCCTTGCCTGCAGCGCCGGCGATGCCTCGCTGATACGCTCGATCAGCAAGCAGCCCTCGCCCGCACGCGCCAGTGCGCCCTTCTCGGGGTCCAGAACCGCGGGCAGCATCGCTTCCGGCGTAAGCCGCGTCAGATCGACCGACACGAAGGGCGCGTTTCTGCGGTCCGACAGGGCGTGCAGGCGTCTCGCCACCAGGCGCTTTCCAGTGCCGCTCTCGCCCAGGACCATGACCGGCTCGGCGCGCTCGACAAGCCGGCTCAGGTCACTGTCGAGCGCCCGCGCGGCAGGCGATATTCCGAACCACGGCCCCTCGGCGGCGATATCGCGCGGCACGACGACGAGTGCCAGCCGTTCGAGAAACCGGCCCATGTCGAAAGGTTTGGTCACATAGTCTGCCGCCCCCGAACGCAGCAGCCGCACCGCCTGATCGGCCGCCCCCTGGCCGGTCATGAACAGAAACGGCGGCGGTGTGCCATGCTCGCACAACCGATTGAACAACTCTTCGCCCGACCCGTCGGGCAGGCGAATGTCGCAGACAACGGCATCGAAAGGCTGGCGCGGAGTGCGCAGGGCGCCAAGCGCCCGGTGCAGGGTTTTCAGCCAAACCACACGCGCGCCTTCCAACTCCAGCCGCTGAAAGATCGACCCGCCCATAATCTCGTCATCCTCGACCAGCGCGATATGGCGGCCCTCAAACATGCCGCCCCCGCAATGGCAGGCGCACCCGCACCTCGTTTTGCCCGTGCACCGAGCGCCCCAGATCAATGGTGCCGCCAAGAGATTTGACCAGATCGCGCACCACCCGCAGGCCAAGGCCACCGCCCGGCTCGACGGGCTCATCCGACAGCAGCCTTGGCTTGACACTGTCTGAAAAGCCCGGGCCCGCATCCCATACGCACAGGCAGAGACTGTCGCCGTCGGGTTTGACCCGCAGGCCAAGCTTGCCACCCGGCCCTGTCACCGCCGCCGCATTCAACAGCAGGTTCAGCGCGATCTGCCTGACCGAACCAGCGGGAAGGCCCTTGCAGCATGAACCGTCAGCCTCGATCCGCCAGTCGAGGATTTGTGCCTTGCGCTCGATCTCGGGGCGGATCAGCAAGTGAAGATCGTCGAAATCCTGCAGGGCCAGCTGCACCTTTTCTGGACTGGCCCCATCATCATTGCGATGCATGTCGAGTGTGGTGCGCGAGACATCCCGCAGGTGCTTGAGTCCGCGCTCCAGCAGTTCGGCGCTGTCGCGCACCACATCGGGGCGGTCGGGATAGGTGCGGATCGTGTCGACCGTGTTGAGCAGCCCCCCCAGCGGGTTGTTGATCTCATGCGCCAAACCGCCGGCCAGTCGACCAAGACTGACATAGCGCTCGCGCTCGGCCAGCCGGCGCTCGGTTGCAGTACGCGCCTGCACGGCAAGGATCAGCCCGTTGTAGTTGTGGTAAAGCTGCGCCAGTTCGGCATCCCGCGCCGGGATCAGCGCCTCGGCGATGGGCTGCGGCGTGCCGCCCGGCTGCTCCATCTCGCGCGTCAGGCGCCGCACCGGCGCCAGCACCCGTCGCATCAGCGCATAGCCGGCAACCGACAGGATCAGGATCGCCGCGGCATTGCCCAGAAGCAGCGAAAAAAGCGCCCGCCGGCGCTCGGCGGCGAATTCCTGCACGTCGAAGTCGATCACGAGTTGCCCCAGCGGGCGGCCTTGCCAGACCACCGTATTTCGCACGGCAATCCTCTCTGAGGCCGCATCGAAGCGGATATCGTCAAGCCGGATGGCCTCTTCTACCAGCCCGGCCCCATTGCTGCCGATCGGATGGGCCTCGGGCAAGCTGGATACCATGACCCGCCCGCGCGCATCGACCAAGGCTGCCGAGATCGGGCGAAAGCTGCCCTCGCGCAGGGTCGCGCGGTCCAGAATATCGAACATTTCCCAGATATCGTCGCGCTGTACATAGGGGCCGAGCGAAGTGGACAATGCGCGAAACTCGATCTCGGCCAGATCGGTCAGCTGCCGCACCTGCGCGCGGTTCAGCGCCGACAGGACAAGCTGTGAAGCAACGATCCCCATCAGCACCATCAGCCCGGCCACGAGCAGGGGCACGCGCAGGCTAAGCGGCATGGCTAAAGGCAGGCGCATCGTCACCCCCGTTCGGAGACCAGGCGCATCAGGCGTGCTATGCTGTCAAAACTGTCCGGCTGAGGCGGCACGAAGCCATCCAACTGCAACATGCGCAGGACCTCCCGCCCCGCCTCGGTCTGCGTGATGTCGAAAAGGGCCCGCAAGAGCAGCGCTTCGGCGCGCGTGCCGCGCGCCTCGGACCCGACGACCACGGGCGGGAAGCCGTGCCACTCGGAGCGCCAGACAACTCTTGTGCGCGCCAGAAGCTCCGGCTCGGTCGCCGCCAGTGCATCGTAGACATAACCGTCAACGCTGCCGGACCGGGCCAGCCTGCGCGCGACGGCCCGCACGACATTGCGATGCCCGAAGGTGAAGAAGGTGCGGGCGAAAAACTGTTCGGGGCGCTCGCCGAGTTCGAGCAGCCTTGCAACCGTCACCAGATGGCCGGAATTCGAGTCGGGGTCGGAATAGGCATGTACGTCGCCGCGCAGCACCGCGAAATCCTCGACCGTGCGATCATCCGCCGTGATCAGATAGGAACGGTAGAGCGGCCGGCCCTGCCACAGCGGGATCGCGACAGCCTCCAGCCGGTTCGGATACTGAAGCAGCGGATAGCCGCACAGCCAGGCCGCGTCGATCTCGCCCAGGAGCAGAAGCGCGACGACTTCCTTGTAGGTTCGGCGCTGGACATACTCGATGCCCAGACCGGTCGATTCCTCGATATGTGCGCTCAGTCGCTCCAGAAGCTGCCAGTCGTTGTCAAGGAAGACAGGGGTCAGGCCGAATCGTAGAGCGGCGCGAGCCTTAGCGCCGGAAGCTGCGGAAATCGCCGCAAGCCCCGTAAAGGCGGCCAGGATACCGCGTCGGGATACCAGCCAGGGCGTTTCCAAATCTCTCTCCATCTTCCAACACGGGAAGCGACGCTTGCGCCTTGACGGTAGGCATGGCGACCCGTGACACCGTGTTACCCGTCGTGACAATACCCCGAGTGTCGCGCAATTCCATAAGGTCGACGCCATTCGAGGTGGGCAAGCCGAACAAATCATGCCGGCATGGTCGACGAATTCGTGTTCAGTGCAACTCTTCCTTTGCCAGCCCCTCGATCCGCGACCTGATCATGTCGCGCGCGGCGCGGAACGCGTCGATATTACCAGCTGCTGCCGGGTCGGGGAGCGGCCAGTGCTGGCGCTGCACGGCGCCGGGAACGAAGGAACAGATCACTTCGGCGCATAGCGTCACTATCAGATCGGCGCTTTCGAGCGCGACTGCATCGATCGGCTTCGCGTGATGGGCCGACATATCGATGCCCGCCCGGGCCGTCACCCTAGCAGCCAGCGGATGCAGACAGGTCGGGGCGAAGCCCGCACTCGCCTCCTCGACATCGGCGAGCAGGAAGGCGCGCGCCAGCCCCTCGGCCATCTGGCTGCGGGCGGAATTGGCGACACAAAGAAACAGAACGCGTATGGTGTCAGCCTTCGTCGTCGTTGCGCAGGGGCACCAAGAGCACCGGACGACGGGCGATTTCGCACAGATTTGCCGCGGTCGAGCCGATCACCATGCTTTCCACCCAGTTTTGTCCGTGCTTGCCGACAACGATCAGATCCGCGTTGCGCTCCGCGGCCAGTCGGGCAATGGCCTCCGAGGGCTTGCCCTCGGCGAGATGCGCCTCGGCCTTGCCCCCGACGGCGGCGATCTCATGGGCGATGTTGTCGAGGGCTGCGCGCGCCATCACCCGCCAGCGCGCGTAGCGCCGCTGTTCGTCCGGGGTGACGACATGGAGCAAGTCAAAGACGCCCGCATGTGGGGCCAGCATGGCCGCCGCGGCCTCCGCAGCCTGGGCCTGCGGCGAGAAATCGGTCGCCAGAATCACCCGTTGCAAGCCGGCGTGGCAGGTGCGCTCGCAGCCAACCGCGTCATTGACCTCGATCCACTCCAGTCGAACCGGCAAGGTGGTCAAGTGGATGACCTCGCGCGCGACCGAGCCGAGGAACAAGCCGCGCAGCATGTTCTGCCCGCGTGAGCCAACCACAATCAGATTGGCGCCATGTTCGCCCGCGGCGGAAAGTATGTCCTTCGCCACCTCGCCGGCGGCGCGGATCTCGACATCGACTTCAAGGCCGGCCTCACGCAGAGGCGCAGCGCGGTCCGACAGCCATGCCTCAAGGGGATCTCGGTTGCCGAATTCCGCTCCCTGGCCATAGCCGGTCTTCACGACATGGATCAGGATCACACGCGCAACACCCATGTCACGCAGATCAGGCAGGCAATCGAGCAGCGGACCCTGCGCCGCGGAATAGTCAAGGGCGATGAGCGCAGTACGAAACATCAGCTTTGTTCCTTCCTGCGGGGGGCTCGGATCGGGGTTTCCTCAGTCGGGAATCGATGGCGCGTTCGGTTCGCGAACCAGACCAGCGACAGCATCACCGGTACCTCGACCAGCACACCGACCACAGTAACGAGCGCCGCCACCGAGCCGAGCCCGAAAAGCCCGATCGCCACCGCCACGGCCAGTTCGAAATGGTTCGACGTGCCGATCAGCGCGCATGGCGCGGCGACCTTGTGCGGCACGCCCCAGCGCCAGGCCGCGGCATACGCCAGTGCGAAAATGCCATAGGACTGGATCAGGATCGGCACGGCGATCATGGCGATCAGCAGCGGGCGCTCGATGATCGCATCGCCCTGAAACCCGAACAGCAGAACCACCGTGCCCAGCAGCCCCAGAACCGAGAAGGGCTTGAGCCGCGACGTGAAGGCCGTGACCGCGCCCTCGGCCCGCGCCGCATCGGGCGCGCGGCGGGTCAAGATCAGCCGTGTCAGAACCCCGGCCACCAGCGGCACCACCACGAACAGAACCACCGACAGAAGCAGTGTGTCCCACGGCACGGTCACTTCGGTCAGCCCCAGCAGCAGCGCCACCAGCGGCGCATAGAGCACCACCATCACCACGTTGTTCACCGACACCTGCGCCAGCGTGTAGTTGGGATCGCCCTTGGTCAGCTGCGACCAGACGAACACCATCGCCGTGCAGGGCGCAGCCCCCAGCAGGATCAGCCCGGCGATATATTCGCCCGCAGTTTCGGGTTCGATGAAGGGCGCAAAGACGAACTCGAAAAAGATGATCCCCAGCACCGCCATGGTGAAGGGCTTGATCGCCCAGTTCACCGCCAGCGTGATGATCAACCCCTTGGGGCGTTCATGCACCCGCGCCAGGGCGGCGAAGTTCACCGCCACCATCATCGGGTAGATCATCACCCAGATCAGCAGGGCGATTACCAGATTGATCTGCCCGACCTCCCAGCCGGCGAGGGTTTCGAACAGGTCGGGAAACAGCGCGCCGAGCGCCAGCCCGGCGAGGATGCTCAGCCCGACCCAGACAGAGAGATAGCGTTCGAATGTGGACATGCGCCGGCCTTCAAGTGTTGTCAGGGATGACGCAGCAGGCGGGGTCGCTGGATGCCACCTCAAGCGCGCCGATCAGCGCTGCCAGCGGGGCCAGCGCACCGGGGGCAAGCGCATAGCAAACGCGGGGCGGGTCGATCTGCCCCTCGATCACACCCGCGGCCTTCAGAATGCGCAAATGTTCGGACACGGTCGATTGCGCCAGCCCCACTGCCTGCACGATATCACCACCGATGCAGCCCGGCGTCCGCGCGAGCAGCGCAAGGATCTTCAGCCGCGCAGGATGCGCCAGCGCCTTGGCCAGTGCCGCAATCTGTTCGTCACTCGCATTTTTCGCAAGAGTTGTGCCCGAGAGCATGGACGCCACTTCGTTTATCGTCGTTAAACGATCAATAGGCGCATTTCAGAAGTGGCACAAGGGCTCGCGCAGCCTGCATCACATACAAACGAGGCCGGCTCGAACGCCCGCCAGGGGGGGGCTTGCGCACTGTGGGCCGAGCGTCTGTTGTGGTCGAACACCTCGATGCTGTCATCGGCTTTGGAAAGGGCGGTTGCAGGCTTTCGCTGCGGCGTGCTTGCGCGGCCGGTTTGATCTTGCAGCGCAGGCCATCCTTGTTGGGTGGGGACGGCGCCGGGTGCGGATGAATAGCCATCGGGGCAATCATGAGTGTCCCAGAGATGGGTCTTTTTCCGGGCAAGCAGCGCCAGCAATTCGTCATAGCGGCCTGCCTCGAGCAGGCAGGAGAGCGTCAGCGTCCCTGCTGGGACGTGAATGAAGCGCTCATGATCGGCCCAGGCGGCCTCAATCATATCGAGGTCCCGGTCGGCATGCAGGTTCATCAGGGCGGGGAGGGCGGCAATCTGACCGAAGCAATGCGCGATCGGTACGAGATAATCGACACCGTCATCCTCGATCGCCTTGGTCGAGGATTTCCAGCTATAGGCACCTGCGCGCATGCCCGGCTTGAATGCCCATTTGTGTGTTGCCCTCGCCGCCATCTACAACCTCCCCGCCATCCTCCGGGCGTTGGTCTCGATCGCCTCGGCCGTCTGTGCAACGTAGCCTATCGTGGCACCGGGAAGCGCGCTCACCTCGGCCGTGATCTTCTCCCGGTTGGCCACCAGTGCATCGACGATCTGCTGCATGCGGTTCTTCACATCGGTGGGGCGATAGCCGACGTCTCGGGCGATGGCTTCCCAGTGTCGTCCGGCAACCATGTCCGGATTGCGCTTCTTGCCGTCGATGGATTGGGCATAGGTCTTCACGACATGGGGCCATGACAGCACCGTCGAGACGTCATAAAGCGGCGCCAGGCGCGGCGCGGCACCCACCGGGAGGATCAGGGAATAGTTCTTCGCATGCGCGTCGGTGTTCGCGACAAGAAGGTTGAAGATGACCTGGTCCAGCAGCGCCAGCGCATCGCTTGCGCTGACATGGCGTCCCGTCTCGAGGAGAGTTTTGAGGTCGAGCCCGGGCAGCGTGCCGCGCTCGTATTTCCGGCCGGGCGGCAGACCATTGGCCTGTGCAAAATCCTCTTGGTGCAGGCGCAGAAGCTGACCGCTACGCCCGACCCTGCGATCATAGCGCAGCACAGCAATGGCCGTCCGGTTTGACGACTGAAGGATGGTTGCTTGCGCGGCGTCGATCCCGACAGCCTGCGCCATCCGCAGACACCAGACCTCGTTCTCGGTAATGCCGGGCAGGTTCGGGTTGTCGGGCTTCACAATCAAGGTGGACGGCGCCCCGTTGAGGGGGATGGCGAGGAAGTCACCCTCCTGCGGGAGGCGCAGCACGGGCGCGCCCGCCTCGTCCAGCACCGCCAACGCGGACTTCTTCTGGCCGCCCGCCAGCGACTGACGCACGCCCTCCTCGCCAACCAGAAACGGTCGGCGACCGAGATCCTCGAAGTGGCGCTCGAGCGCCAGACGCGGATCCGCGCTGTCGTAGAAGGTGGTCAGCGGCTTGTAGGCCCACAGCGCCCGATCCGTTGCCGCACCGAAGGAAAGAGCACCAGCGGTATCGCCCCCGATCTCTGCCAGCACCGCGAGGACGTCCGCTTGGTCGAGGCCCAGAGACCTGGTCAGAACCTTGAGCTGGTCTTCCTCTGGCAAGAGGTTCGCCAGCCAAGGCGAGATGACGTCAGAGGGATAGGGTTCGGACCGAAGGGGCATCGTGACAGACAGGGGGAATGCCCCGGCCGTCTGCAGCCAGCGATCTGCATATCGGAAAGAGAGAGACCCATCAGCGGTGACGTCGACCTGCCCTACTGCGAGGCCATCAAACCAGACGGGAACAGACGCCGTCACTGATAGTCTCCAAGGTCATATCCCTCGGAGGGCAACGTGGAACTGCGTGGGGGTGCGCTGCCTCCGTCGGCGATCAACGCGGTGAGGGGTACGCGCAGAGCGTCAGAGATCCGTTTCAGCGTGGTCAGCCGCGGATCGCGTTTGCCCGTTTCGATCAGGGAAAGCGCCGGGGCGCTGATACCGGTCAAGCGCGCCAGCTGCTCCA
>SLPP01000357.1 GCA_007131945.1 Paracoccaceae bacterium
CGGATGACGTTGTTGTAGGGATCCTGCTCGGCGAGGCTGACGCCCGAGGTCTGGCAATGCGTGCGCAGCATCAGGCTTTGCGGCTTCTTCGGTGCGAACTCGGACATGATCCGGTGCCAGAGGAGCCGCGCGGCGCGCAGCTTCGCCGCCTCCATGAAGAAGTTCATGCCGATGGCGAAGAAGAAGCTCAGCCGCCCGGCGAAGGCGTCGACATCCATGCCCCGCGCGATGGCGGCGCGGACGTATTCGCGCCCGTCGGCGAGCGTGAAGGCAAGTTCCTGCACCAGGTTCGCGCCGGCCTCCTGCATGTGGTAGCCGGAAATCGAGATCGAGTTGAACTTCGGCATCTCGGCCGCGGTGTATTCGATGATATCGGCGACGATCCGCATCGAGGCTTCGGGCGGGAAGATGTAGGTGTTGCGGACCATGAACTCCTTGAGGATGTCGTTCTGGATGGTCCCCGAGAGAAGCTTGCGGTCGACGCCCTGCTCCTCGCCAGTGACGATGAAATTCGCCAGGATCGGGATCACAGCGCCGTTCATCGTCATCGAGACCGAGACCTTCTCCAGCGGGATGCCGTCGAAGAGGATCTTCATGTCCTCGACCGAATCGATGGCGACGCCGGCCTTTCCCACGTCCCCCTCAACCCGCGGATGGTCGCTGTCGTAGCCGCGATGCGTCGCCAGGTCGAAGGCGACCGAGACGCCCTGCTGGCCGGCCGCCAGCGCCTTGCGGTAGAAGGCGTTCGATTCCTCGGCGGTCGAGAAGCCGGCGTATTGACGGATCGTCCAGGGCCGCCCGGCATACATCGTCGCGCGCACGCCGCGGGTGAAGGGCGCGAGGCCCGGAACCGTCCCGAGGTGATCGAGCCCCTCGAGATCGGTCTCGGAATAGAGCGGCTTGACCGGGATCCCCTCCAGCGTCTGCCAGGTCAGGCTCTCGGGCTCGCGGCCCTTGAGTTCCTTCGCGGCCAGCGCCCGCCAGCCGGCCAGTCCTTCGCTGCGTTCGCTCATGTTTCGATCCTCGCCTCGCTCGCGCCGCGCCGGCATGACGCGGCAATATCATCGCTCAACTCTGGTGTTTTCCGCCCGCAAGCGCCTATATCTGGGAGGACAGAAAGGGAAACGACCTTGCCCGTGAGAACCTTGTGCCCCCATCCGATCCTGCTTGCCGCCGTCATCGCCCTGCTTCCGGGCAACGCCCCGGCCGCGACCGACGGGCTTGACGAGCCGGCCGAGGCGCTTTCGGCGCTGGAAATCGTCGAGGCGGCCGAGGGGTTGAGCATCCTCGATGCCGCCGATGTCGATCCCGACGATTTCGTCTGGGAGTGGCGGATCCTCGCGGTGATGGCCGATACGCCGAGCGATCCGGCCTTCCTGCGGCAGATGCGCGCCATCGAATCCCGTCCCGGCGACCTGTACGAACGCGACGTGGTGGTCATCACCGACACGTCGCGCGATTCCGGCAGCGTCCTGCGCCAGCGGCTGCGTCCGCGCGGCTTCATGCTGGCGATCATCGACAAGGACGGCGAGGTCAAGCAGCGCCGCCCCGCGCCCCGCGACGTGCGCGAGATCAACGCGGTGATCGACCGCTTCCCGCTGCGCCGCCAGGAGATCCTGGAGCGGCTGCCGTCGGGGCGGAACTGACCGCCGCTCGATACGGCGACGGCTTTCATTCGAATTCCATGATCACGTCGTCGACGGCGAGGCTGCCGCCGACCTCGGCATTGATCTTCTTCACCACCGCCTGCCGCTCGGCGCGCAGGATGTTCTCCATCTTCATCGCCTCGACGGTGCAGAGCGCCTGGCCCTCGTAGACTTCCTCGCCCTCGGCGACATTCAGCGTCACCATCAGCCCCGGCATCGGGCAGAGCAGCATCTTCGAAGTGTCGGGCGGCAGCTTCTCGGGCATCAGCGCGGCAAGCTCGGCGTGGCGCGGGGTGCGCATATGCACCTTCAGATCGGCCCCGCGCAGCCGCACGCGGTAGCCGCCGGTGATGCGGTTGACCTTCAGCACCAGCGGCTCGCCGTCGATCAGCAGCCGTGCCAGCGGCTGGCCCGGCACCCAGTCGGATTCGACGCGCAGCGAGGCGCCGCCGACGAAATCGACCGTCGCCCCAGCGCGGTCGGCGCGGATCTTCAGCGCCAGCGACTCGCCCTGCGCCTCCACCACCCAGTCGTCGCCAACCTTGCGCTCGTGGTTGTCCATCCGCCCGGAGACCCGCGTGCGCCGGATCTCGGCCACCCGGTTCATCGCCGCCGCCGCCGCCGCGACGCGCTGCAGGATCGGCTCGGGCAGGGTCACGCCCTGAAAGCCCTCGGGGTATTCCTCGGCGATGAAGGCGGTGGTGATCTCGCCCTTGACGAAACGCGGATGGTCCATCACCGCCGAGCAGAAGGGCAGGTTGTGGCCGATCCCCTCGACCTCGAACGTGTCGAGGGCGAGCCGCATCTCCTCGATCGCCTGCGCCCGGTCGCGGCCCCAGGTGCAGAGCTTGGCGATCATCGGGTCGTAATACATGCTGATCTCGCCGCCCTCGAAGACGCCGGTATCGTTGCGCACGATGCCCGCCGTGGGCGTCGTTCCCTCGACCGGCGGGCGGTAGCGCGTGAGCCGGCCGATCGAAGGCAGGAAGTTGCGGTAGGGGTCCTCGGCATAGAGCCGGCTTTCCATCGCCCAGCCGTTGATCGTCAGATCCTCCTGCGCGAAGGGCAGGGGCTCGCCGGCGGCGACGCGGATCATCTGCTCGACGAGGTCGACGCCGGTGATCAGTTCGGTCACGGGATGCTCGACCTGCAGGCGCGTGTTCATCTCGAGGAAGTAGAAGTTGCGCTCGGCATCGACGATGAACTCGACCGTGCCGGCGCTGGTATAGCCCACGGCCCTGGCCAGCGCGACCGCCTGTTCGCCCATCGCCTTGCGCGTGGCGGCGTCGAGGAAGGGCGAGGGCGCCTCCTCGATGACCTTCTGGTTGCGCCGCTGGATCGAGCATTCCCGCTCGAACAGGTAGACGCAGTTGCCGTGCCTGTCGGCCAGCACCTGGATCTCGATATGCCGGGGCTGGGTGACGAATTTCTCGATGAAGATCCGGTCGTCGCCGAAACTGCTGGCGGCTTCGTTCTTCGAGGACTGGAAGCCTTCGCGCGCCTCGTCGTCGGACCAGGCGATGCGCATGCCCTTGCCGCCGCCGCCGGCGGAGGCCTTGATCATGACCGGAAAGCCGATCTCGCGGCTGATCTTCACCGCCTCCTCGGCATCGGCGATGAGGCCCATGTAGCCGGGCACGGTGCTGACGCCGGCCTCGGCCGCGATCTTCTTCGAGGTGATCTTGTCGCCCATCGCCTCGATCGCCGGGGACGGCGGGCCGATGAAGGCGACGCCCTCGGCCTCGAGCGCCTGGGCGAATTTCATGTTCTCGGATAGAAAGCCGTAGCCCGGATGGACCGCCTGCGCGCCGGTCTGGCGGATCGCCTGCATCACCCTGTCGATGACGATGTAGGACTGATTGGCGGGCGCCGGGCCGATATGGACCGCCTCTTCGGCCATCTTGACATGCAGCGCGTGCCGGTCGGCATCGGAAAACACCGCCACCGTCCTGATGCCCATCCTGCGGGCGGACTTGATGACCCGGCAGGCGATCTCGCCCCGGTTCGCGATCAGGATCTTCTCGAACATGCTCTTTCTCCGGACCGCGCGCGGCGGTGAGACGAAAATACCCTCGTCGCCGGCGCCCGGTCGGACGCCGGCGACGAGGGCCGGATGGTCGTGTTCAGCTGGCGATCAGCGGCGGCATTGCCGCGGATTGAGCTGGCAGAAGAGGACATTGCCACCCGCGCCCACGGCCGCGCCGACGAGCGGGTCGCCGCCGACCACCGCCGAGCCGACCGCGCCGGCGCCGCCGCCGATGAGCGCCTGCTCGCCGACCGTGTCGCCGCAGCCGGCAAGCGCGAGCAGGCCGACGAAGGACAGGATGAGGGGCTTCGACATGAGACGAACTCCTGTTGGATAAACGTTCCTGAGATCAAGCCGGTATACGGCGTTCTGTTCCTGCGGCACAGGCAAATTCCTGTGTCATCGGCATGTTTCCGCCGCATCGCCGCGCTTGCCCCGGTCATCGCGCTTCCTCGCCCGGCCGGCTCGCGTCGGCGCTGGCGAACACCTCGGGGAAGCTCGCGCGGGCGACGCGCAGGTCGATGCGCAGGAGCGCGTCATAGTCGCAGGGATCGAATTCCGCCCCGACCGCGACCACCTCGCGCCCGAAGAGCCAGGAGAGCCGGCCGGCATCGAGATTGCCGCGCGCGAAGGGCTCCTCGCCGAAATGCTCCCAGAGCGCGGCCAGGAAGGCGGCATCGGCGCGTCGGTCGGCGGGCCTTCGGTCGGCGTATCGCCTGCGCGCGACAAGCGGCGTGGCACCGGCCTTGTTCGCGCGGCGGATGGTGAACTGGAAATCCGTTCCCGGCAGCCGCCCCGGGAATCCCCGATGCTTCAGCATGTACCCCTCCGCTGTTGCGGGGGGCGGGGGAAAGGGGGGCGGACGCCGCGGCGTCGCGCCCCGTCGCCTGGTCGCCTGCCGGCGTCAGCCGCTCTTGGGGGTAACCGGCTCGACGTAGATCGGCTCGACCGGCTCGGCCGCGGGCGCGCGCTGGCAGCCGGCCAGGACGGTAAGGCCGAGAATGGCGGCAACGCCGGCGATGGTGAGTTTCGACATGGATCGCTCCTGCTCGTGTCGTTTTTCTGGCGGGAAGGGTGCCACGCGCCCCGCCGATGACCTTTGCGTAGCCCGGAGGGCGACGCAGCGCTGGCACGCAGGATACGCGAACCGTTCGGATCACGCCAGAGAGAGCAGACGTCCCGCCGCCGTGATCGGCGAAGCGTTGCGCCGTTGCAATGGGCGTCGCGCATCATGACCAGACCACGATCAGGAGCGCCGCGCCACCGGCGCCGCCGCCGATCCAGTAGGACAGGCTGTAATGCCAGGTGGAGGCGCGGATCAGCCGTTCGAGGCCCGCCTCGGTGAACCGCGTCTCGGCGCGGAAGGCGCGCAGCAGCCCGCGGCCGGGCAGCGCCTCGCGCGCCCCGCCCAGGCGTTCGTTCGCCAGCCAGTAGGTCGCGTAGTTGATGATGAAGACCTGCCAGATGCAGCAATAGGCGAAGCAGAGGAAGGCCAGCGTCGCCAGCGCCCGCACCCCGGTTCCCGCCGCGGCGATCGTGCCGACCTGGGTGACCAGCAGCGCCAGCGGGCCGGCGGCGACGGCGAGCATCATGCGTTCGCTTTCCAGCAGCCGGTCGGCGGCGAAGGTCCGCGCGTCGGGGTGGGGCAGGCTCATAGCGGGATGTTGTCGTGCTTCTTCCAGGGGTTCTGCAGTTTCTTCGTGCGCAGCGAGGCGAAGGCGCGGCAAATCCGCCGGCGGGTCGAATGCGGCATGATCACCTCGTCGATGAAGCCCTTTTCGGCGGCGACGAAGGGATTGGCGAAGCGATCCTCGTAATCCTTCACCCGCGCCGCGATCTTCTCGGCCTCGCCCAGTTCGCTGCGGTAGAGGATCTCGACCGCGCCCTTGGCGCCCATCACCGCCACCTCGGCGGTTGGCCAGGCATAGTTGAAATCGCCCCGCAGATGCTTCGAGGACATGACGACATAGGCCCCGCCATAGGTCTTGCGGGTCAGGACCGTCACCTTCGGCACCGTCGCCTCGCCATAGGCGAAGAGAAGCTTCGCGCCGTGCTTGATGATGCCGCCGTATTCCTGGCCGGTGCCCGGCAGGAAGCCCGGCACGTCGACGAAGGTCAGGATCGGGATCTCGAAGGCGTCGCAGAAGCGCACGAAGCGCGCGGCCTTGCGGCTGGCGTCGATGTCGAGGCATCCGGCCAGCACCATCGGCTGGTTCGCCACCACGCCCACCGTCTGCCCCTCCAGCCGGATGAAGCCGATGACGATGTTCTTGGCGAAGTCGGACTGGATCTCGTAGAAATCGCCCTCGTCGGCGACCTTCGCGATCAGTTCCTTCATGTCGTAGGGCTGGTTCGGATTGTCGGGCACCAGCGTGTCGAGGCTCTCGTCGATGCGGTTCGGATCGTCGAAGAAGGGGCGCACGGGCGGCTTCTCGCGATTCGAGCGGGGCAGGAAATCGACCAGCCGGCGCACCTCGATCAGCGCCTCGATGTCGTTCTCGAAGGCGCCGTCGGCGACCGAGGATTTCCGCGTATGGGTGCTCGCCCCGCCCAGTTCCTCGGCGGTGACGATCTCGTTGGTCACCGTCTTCACCACGTCGGGGCCGGTGACGAACATGTAGGAGGTGTCGCGCACCATGAAGATGAAATCGGTCATCGCCGGCGAGTAGACCGCGCCGCCCGCGCAGGGCCCCATGATGACCGAGATCTGGGGAATGACGCCCGAGGCGAGGATGTTGCGCTGGAAGACCTCGCCATAGGCGGCGAGGCTCGCCACGCCCTCCTGGATGCGGGCGCCGCCCGAGTCGTTCAGGCCGATCACCGGCGCGCCGTTCTGGATCGCCATGTCCATGATCTTGCAGATCTTCTGTGCGTGGGTCTCGCTGACCGAGCCGCCCATGACGGTGAAGTCCTGGCTGAAGACATAGACCAGCCGGCCGTTGATCGTGCCCCATCCGGTGACCACGCCATCGCCCGAGGGCCGGTCGGCCTGCATGCCGAAATCGACGCAGCGATGGGCGACGAACATGTCGAATTCCTCGAACGACCCCTCGTCGAGCAGGACCTCGAGCCGCTCGCGGGCGGTCAGCTTGCCCTTGGCATGCTGCGCCTCGATCCGCCGCTGGCCGCCGCCGAGCCGGGCCACCTCGCGCCGCGATTCGAGTTCGTTGAGAATGTCCTTCATGGCGCCCTCCTTCGCTGGGGGTGGAAAATAGGCGCTGCAGCGTGTCGGGGGAAGCGGATTCGAGGAAATTTGCCAATCGGCTTCGAGATGCTCTTTGCTAATTGCAAATCTGCAAATCCACGCAGGCGCCGGATGCGCCGCGTCAAGCGGAATGGCAGGATGCCGGCGCGACACTGGACTTCCAGCCGGCTGGAAACTACACTTGTGAAATGACGATGGCGACCCCGACGCGGTACCTCGACCGCACCACCCCTCCGCATCTCTCGACGCTGATCCTGATCGCGGGACTCTCGGCGCTGTCGATGAACATCTTCCTGCCCTCGCTGCCCAACATGGCGGCGTATTTCCGGGTCGACTACGCGGTGATGCAGCTGTCGGTCTCGCTCTATCTGGGGGCGAGCGCGGTCTTGCAGGTGATCGTCGGCCCGCTCTCGGACCGGTTCGGCCGGCGGCGGCTGCTGCTTTGGTCGATGGCGCTTTTCGTCCTGGCCAGCATCGGCACGCTGATCGCGCCCAATGTCGAGGTCTTCCTGCTCTGCCGCACGGCGCAGGCGGTGATCGCGACCGGCATGGTGCTGAGCCGGGCGATCGCCCGCGACATGGTCGACGAGGCGCAGGCGGCCTCGATGCTGGGCTATCTGACGATGGGCATGTCTATCGTGCCGATGGTCGGCCCCTTCGTCGGCGGCGTCCTCGACGAGGCGATCGGCTGGCAGGCGAATTTCGCGATGCTTCTCGTCGCCGGGCTGCTGGTCATGGTGCTGACCTGGGTCGATCTGGGCGAGACCTCGGTCAGCCGGCACGCGAGCTTCCGCGCGCAGTTCCGCGACTATCCCGCGCTCCTCGCCTCGCCCCGCTTCTGGGGTTACGTGCTGGCCGCGAGCCTCACCTCGGGTGTCTTCTTCGCCTATCTCGGCGGCGCGCCCTTCGTCGGAACCGAGATCTACGGGCTCAGCCCGACCTGGCTCGGCGTCTATTTCGCCTTCACTGCGGTGGGCTACGCGCTGGGCAACTTCTTCTCCGGGCGATTCTCGGTACGGGTCGGGGTCAACCCGATGATCCTCTACGGCACGTTCGTGACCAGCGGCGGGCTCGCCGCGCTCGCGGTTCTGCTCGCGCTCGGGCTGGCGCCGGCCTCGGTCTTCTTCGGCTTCTTCTTCTTCGTCGGCGTGGGCAACGGGATGGTGCTGCCCAACGCCACGGCGGGGATGCTCTCGGTGCGCCCGCATCTGGCCGGGACCGCCTCGGGGCTGGGCGGGGCGATCATGATCGGCGGCGGCGCGGCGCTGGCGGGGCTCGCCGGTGCGTTGCTCGCGCCGGGATCCAGCCCCTGGCCGCTCCTGCTGATCATGCTCTCCTGCAGCTTCCTGTCGGTCGCGGCCATCCTCTACGTGATCCGCCGCGCCCGGATCATCGGCGCCTGATCGGGGGGCTGGCCGGCTTGGCAGGGCGGGTTTGCAAAGCTAGCATCGCCGAGCTGCAAAGCCCGAGTCGTCCGAAGCCGGAGCCGCCATGCCCGTCCAGAAGCTCTATGCCGGCGCCAAGCTGCGCGAGATCCGCACCCGCCTGCAGCTGACGCAGAAGGATTTCGCCGCGCGCATGGGCGTGTCGCTGCCCTATCTGAACCAGATGGAGAACAACAACCGCCCGGTCTCGACCGCGGTACTGCTGGCGCTGGCGCGCGAATTCGGCACCGACGTGACCGAACTCTCGACCGGCGACAGCGAGCGGATGGTCTCGGACCTGCGCGAGGCGCTGGCCGATCCGGTCTTTCCCGCGCCCGGCCCCGCACTGGCCGATCTGCGGCTCGTGGCCTCGAACGCGCCCGGGGTCGCCCGCGCCCTTCTCGCGCTGCACCACGCCTATCGGCAGGTGCACGAACGGCTCGCCTCGCTCGACGAGGCGCTGGGCCGCGAGGACCGGATGCTGCAGGCTTCGCCCTGGGACGAGGTGCGCGACTTCTTCCACTATTGCGACAATTACCTCGACGCGGTCGATCGCGCCGCCGAGCGCTTCGCGCAGGCGCCCGAGCCGGTCGAGGCGCGGGCGGTGCAGCTTCTCGAATCCCGCGGCATCTCGATACAAGCCGCCGATTCCGAGATGTTGCGCAGCTATGATCCGCAGTCCCGCACGCTCGGGCTGGCGCGGACCAGCTCACCCGCCACGCGCCGCTTCCAGCTTCTGCACCAGGTCGCCCTGCTGACACAAAACGAGCTTCTGGAGGCGACGCTCGACCTGGCGCGCTTTCGCACGGAGACCGCGCGCGGCATCGCCAAGATCGGCCTTGCCAACTATTTCGCCGGCGCCGCGCTCATGCCCTACCGCGCCTTCCTCGCCGCCGCGCAGGAGACGCGGCACGATCTCGAGATGCTGGCCGACCGTTTCGGCGCCTCGATCGAGCAGGTGGCGCACCGCCTCTCCACGCTCCAGCGCCCGGGAGAGAAGGGCGTGCCCTTCTTCTTCGTGCGCGTCGACCAGGCCGGCACGATCACCAAGCGCCATTCCTCGACCCGTCTGCAATTCGCCCGCTATGGCGGCGCCTGTCCGCTGTGGAACGTCCATCGCGCCTTCGAGACGCCGGGCCGCTTCCTGCGCCAGCTGGCCGAGACGCCGGACGGGGTGCGCTATTTCTGCCTGGCGCGCGACGTCTCGAAACCCGGCGGCTCGTTCCGCGCGCCGGTGCGGCGCTACGCGATCGGGCTCGGCTGCGAGATCCGGCATGCCGGGGCGCTCACCTATGCCGACGACATGGACCTCGACAACCCCACCGCCTTCGAGCCGATCGGAATCTCCTGCCGCATCTGCGCCCGGCCCGACTGCCACCAGCGCTCGGTCCCGCCGCTGGAACAGGAGCTGGATATCGATCCCGACCGGCGCGGCGTGCTGCCCTACGCGATTCGCGCCCCGCGGCGCGGTTCGTGATGGCGGCACCGGTCGGCCGGCCCGGCAACGGGGCGTCGCCGGCACCAGAGGGTGTCGGCGGCGCCGCGATGCGGGCGCAACCGGTCAGTAGCTGCGGATCAGACCGACCAGGCGGCCCTGCACCTCGACCTGGTCGTCGCGCAGGATGCGCGTCTCGTAGGCGGGATTGGCGGCTTCGAGCGCGATCATGCCGCGCATCCGCCGGAAACGCTTGAGCGTCGCCTCCTGCCCGTCGACCAGCGCCACGACGATGTCGCCGTTCTCGGCCGTCGACTGCTCGCGGATCACCACGATGTCGCCGTCGTTGATCCCCGCCTCGATCATCGAATCGCCGCGCACCTCGAGCGCGTAGTGCTGGCCCTGGCCCGAGAGCATCGAACCCGGCACCGAGACATGGTGCGAGACTTCCGAGATCGCCTCGATCGGCGTGCCGGCGGCAATCCGGCCCATAACCGGCAGCTCCAGCGCATGCGTGGGCGAGACCGGCATCGCCGCGCGCGGGGCGGGCGCCGGGGGCCGCGCGCCGCCCTCGATCACCCGCGGGGCGAAGCGGCGATCGGCGGTCTCGGGCATCCGGATCACCTCGATCGCGCGGGCGCGGTGCGGCAGGCGGCGGATGAAGCCGCGTTCCTCCAGCGCCGTGATCAGCCGGTGGATGCCGGATTTCGAGCGCAGCTGCAGCGCCTCCTTCATCTCGTCGAAAGAGGGCGGCACGCCGTCGCGCTTCATCCGGGCATCGATGAATTCCAGAAGTTCCAGCTGCTTGCGCGTGAGCATGGATCGCACCCCTTCAAGGCGCCCGGGCGGGGCAGGCCGTAAACGTTCCGGTAAGGTTCTAGACTTGTTCCGGCAAAAAGTCAACCGTCACAGGGGAATGTAGCGCACCGGGTGGCCCTCGGGGCGCGCCGGATCGCCGACCGGCCGGACGAGCAGCGCATCGGCCTCGGCGAGCACCGTCATCAGCGACGAGTCCTGCCGCGCGAAGGGGCGGATCACCCCGCCGGGCTCGAGGCGCGCGCGCATGTAATGCGCGCGGGGGCCGTTCGCCGGCACCGGTTCGGCCAGGACGCCCGCGCGCGTCGGCGCCGGCCAGGCGCCGAGGCCGAGCATCGCGCGCAGGGCCGGCAGCAGGAAGAGATGCGCGCAGACGATCGACGAGACCGGGTTGCCGGGCAGCCCCAGCATCAGCGCATCGAAGAGCCTGCCGGCCATCAGCGGTTTGCCCGGCCGCATGGCGATGCGCCAGAAGGCGGGCTCGGCGCCCAGTTCGCGGCTGACCGGGGCGACGAGGTCGTGATCGCCGACCGAGGCGCCGCCGGTGGTCACGATCGCGTCGGCGCCGCGCGCGAGTTCCAGCACCGCGCGCAGATGCGCGGCCTCGTCACGGGCGATCGGCAGAAGGCGGGCCTCGGCGCCCTCGGCCTCGACCAGCGCCTTGAGCGCGAGGCTGTTCGAGGCGACGATCTGGTCGGGGCGCGGGTTCTCGCCGGGCATGACAAGTTCGTCGCCGGTGGCGATGATCGCGACGACGGGGCGGCGGCTGACGCGGATCTGCGGCAGGTTCATCGCCGCCAGCAGCGCCAGATCGACCGGCCGCAGCCGCCGCGGCGCCGAGAGCGCATCGCCGGCGCGGAAATCGCCGCCGGCGGGGCGGACATGCGCCGCCGGGTCGAGGTCGTCGCCGAGCGTGATCCGGTCGCCGGCGCGTGTCACGTCCTCCTGGATGACGATGCGCGTCGCGCCCTCGGGGACCGGCGCGCCGGTGAAGATGCGCACCGCCTCGCCGGGGCCCAGGGCGGCGTCGAAGGCATGGCCGGCGCCGGCCTCGCCGATCACCCGCAAGACCTGCCCCGGTGCCACCGCGCCCGCCACCGCGTAGCCGTCCATCGCCGCGGCGGCGAAGGGCGGCTGGTCGCGCCGGGCGCGGGCGGGCTCGGCAAGGACCCGGCCGGCGGCCTGGGCAAGCGGCACGGTTTCCGTCCCCAGCGGCCGGCAGAGCGCGAAGACCCGCGCCAGCGCCTCCTCGACGGCGATCACGCGCCGCCCCCGCGGGTATAGGTGCCGGACTTGCCGCCCTCCTTGCGCTCGACGGCGATGGCGCCAATCTCCATCGATTTCTCGACCGCCTTGAGCATGTCGTAGACGGTGAGCGCGGCGACCGAGACGGCGGTCAGCGCCTCCATCTCGACCCCGGTGCGGCCGGTGGTGCGGACCTCGGCGGTGATGCGCACGCCGGGCAGGTCGGCATCGGCGCTCAGGTCGACGGCGACATGCGTCAGCGGCAGCGGATGGCAGAGCGGGATCAACTCGGCGCAGCGCTTGGCGGCCATGATCCCGGCGAGCCGCGCGACGCCGAGGACGTCGCCCTTCTTCGCCGTGCCGGCGGTGACATGGGCGAGCGTCGCGGGCAGCATCCGCACATGGCCCGAGGCGACGGCGCTGCGCGCGGTGACATCCTTGCCGCCCACATCGACCATCTGCGCGCGCCCCTCGGCGTCGAAATGGGTCAGCTCGGCCATCCTTCAGGCCCCGTCGGCGGTCAGCGGGTTGGCCAGCAGCGCGCGGGTGGCGCTGGCGACGTCCGCCTGCCGCATCAGACTCTCGCCGATGAGGAAGCAGCGCGCCCCGTACATCGCCATGTCGGCGAGGTCTTCGGGCGTGTTGAGCCCGCTTTCGCTGACGATGATCCGGTCGTCGGGCACGAGCCGGGCCAGCTTGCGGGTCGTGTCCAGCGTGACCTCGAAACTCCTCAGATCGCGGTTGTTGATGCCGATGAGCGGCGACTTGAGCCGGGTCGCGCGCTCGAGTTCGGCCGCGTCATGAACCTCGATCAGCACGTCCATGCCCCAGGCGATGGCCGCGGCTTCCAGCTCGGCCGCCTGGGCGTCGTCGACCGCTGCCATGATGATCAGGATGCAGTCGGCGCCGAGCGCGCGCGACTGCACGACCTGCCAGGGGTCGTGCAGGAAATCCTTGCGCAGGACCGGCAGATCGACCGCGGCGCGCGCCGCGACCAGATGCGCGTCGGCGCCCTGGAAGCTCGGCCCGTCGGTCAGCACGGAAAGGCAGGTGGCGCCCCCCTCGGCATAGGCGCGGGCAAGCGTCGCGGGGTCGAAATCGGCGCGGATCAGGCCCTTCGAGGGGCTCGCCTTCTTGATCTCGGCGATCAGCCCGTAGCCGGTGACCGCGTCGTGATGCAGCGCCTCGCGAAAGCCGCGCGGCGGGCTCGCGGCGCGCGCCCGCGCCTCCATCGCCTCGAGCGGCTCCGCGGCCTTGCCGGCGGCGACCTCCTCGCGCTTGTAGGCGGTGATCTTGTCGAGAATTGTGGACATCGGCGCCTCCTGCGCCTGTGCTAGCGCGTGCATTGGGCGAAGGGAAGCCCGCGCAACGCAAAGACGCCCCGCCCGGGGGCGAGGCGTCGCGGGTGGGACAGCCGCGGATCAGGCGCCGATGATCCCCTGATCCTCGCGCACGATGACCAGGTTCGACGAGCGCGGCACGGACGAGCCGCCGTCGGGCCAGTTCGAGCTGAAGTTTCCGGCGGCGTAATCCTCGGGCGAGGTGGTCGCGCCGGGATGCTGGACGCCGACGAACATCGTCGCCTGGTCGGGCGTGGTGACGACGCCGGTGATCTCCTGCCCGACGGGGCCGGTCAGGAAACGCCGGATCTCGGCCGTCGAGGGATCGGCGCAGAGCATCGCGTTCGAGCCCATCGGTTCGACATCGCCGCGATACTGCGCGCTCTCGCCGATATCGGTCTGGATCCAGAGCCGGCCGCCCGCATCGAACCAGAGCCCGTCGGGGCAGGCGAAGATGTTGTCCTCGTTCAGCGCGGCGCCGGTGAAGGTGCGGCTCGTGGCCAGGTCGCCGGCGATCACGAAGAGATCCCAGGAGAAGCTGGTCGCCGCGGGGTCGTCGCGCATCTCGCGCCAGCGGATGATCTGGCCGAACTGGTTCTGCGCCCGCGGGTTGGCGGGATCAACCTGGGCCTCGGTGCGCCGTGTGTTGTTGGTCAGCGTGAAATAGACCTCGCCGGTATGCGGATCGACCGCGCCCCATTCCGGCCGGTCCATCTTGGTGGCGCCGGCGGTGTCGGCGGCGAGGCGGGTGTTGACCAGGATGTCGGCGAGGTTCTCGAACCCGTTCTGCGGCGTGAGGCCGTTGCGCCCCGGCGCCAATGCCAGCCATTCGCCCGAGCCGTCGGCGTTGAACCGCGCGACGTAGAGCGTGCCGGAATCGAGGATCGACCCATCGGTCTCGCCCGGGACATAGAGGCCGTCGGAAACGAACTTGTAGATGTATTCGAAGCGCGCATCGTCGCCGGCATAGGCGACGACGGGGCGGCCGGGCTCGACCTTGCCGAAGACCACACCCTCATGCGCGAAGCGGCCCAGATGGGTGCGTTTCACCGGGACCGATTCGGGATCCCAGGGATTGATCTCGACCACCCAGCCGAAGCCGTTGGGCTCGTTGCGGTAGTCCTCGGTCGCATCGGCGCCCTTCTCGGTCGCGTCGAAGCGGACGTATTCGTCGGCGCCCGAGGCGGCGAGTTCCCAGCCATAGCGCGAGCGGTCGATGCGCACGCCGTAGCGGGCATGCTCGCGCGGCAGGTCGGGCTTCTGGTCGTATTGCGTCTTGTTGGCGAAATAGCCGGCCCAGTTCTCCTCGCAGGTCAGGTAGGTGTTCCAGGGGGTGACGCCGTGGGCGCAGTTGTTGAACGTGCCGCGGGTCATGGTGCCGTCGGGCGAGTACTTGGTGCGCAGCTTGTGGTAGCCGCGCACCGGGCCGCCGATCTCCATCGGCGTCAGCGCGGTGATGCGACGGTTGCGCGGATCGGGCACGATTGCCCAGCTGCCGAATTCCTGCTCGGCGATGCGCACGACCGAGACGCCGTGGGCGTTCATTTCCTTCAGAACGTGGTCATCGGGGCGAGTGCCGTCGGCATCGACCATCACCTCGCCGTCGCGCAGGGCATTGCCGGCATAGGCCGCGGCATGCAGGAAGCGCGGATCGACATATTCGTGGTTGAGGCAGTGGATGCCGTCGGCGGACGAGCCATGATAGGGATCCTCGCCCTCGATCGGGAAGAAGTGCTGGCCGTCGTGGTGCTGGCCGATCTGGTGGGCCTGGTCCTCGCCGGTATTGTCGAGGCTGAATTCGGGCATGTGGCCGCTGATCGGGTCGCCCCATTTCAGGACGGTGGTCACGCGGTAGCCTTCGGGGACGGTGACGGTGTCCTCGGTGCTGACCGGGACCGGCGTGAAGCCCATCAGCGCCGAGGTCGAGGTCGTCGTCGCCATTGCCGCGCGGCCGGTCATGCCGGCGCCGATCATGCCGCCGATGAAGGCGGCGAGCCCACCGATCATCACGTCGCGGCGCGAGGCGTAGCGGGTCTCGGCAACCTCGTAGAAGGTCGGATTGGCCGAGCTGTTGCAGGGCGCTTCGTCGCCGTGTTCGAAACCCGGGGTCTCGGTGTGGTCGGGATAGTCGTGTTCGTAGTCCTTCATCTCCGCGCTCCGTTGGCTGCGTCAATCGTTCGATCCGCCCGCGGGATCGATTCCGGCGGGCGGTCGGACCTTGGCCCAGCCGTTTGAAGGCGGGACGACGGTTGTGTAACGCGAAGGTAAATTCAGCCCCTGCGTGTGGGGTCGGCCCTGTCGCCGATCAGTCGAGCCCGGTCGAGCCGAAGCCGCCGGCGCCGCGGGTCGTCGCGGACAGGGTCTCGGCCTCGACGACCGGCAGGCGGCGGATGTCGGCGATCACCGCCTGCGCGATCCGGTCGCCGTGACGGATGGTGAAGCCCTCGCGGCCCAGATACATCAGCCCGACCATGACCTCGCCGCGATAATCGGCATCGACGGTGCCGGGGCTGTTGGGCAGGATGAGCCCGTGTTTCAGCGCCAGGCCCGAGCGCGGGCGGATCTGCATCTCGGTTCCCGGCGGCAGCTCGACGCAGAACCCGGTCGGGATCAGCTGCAGATCGCCATGCGCGAAAAGGACCGGCCCGCCGGGCAGGAAGGCGCGCAGGTCCATCCCCGCCGCGCCCTCGGTCGCATAGGCCGGCAGCGGCAGGTCCGCGTTTCCCGCCACCCGCTTGAACCTGACCTCGGCCATCGACGCCTCCCGTCCTTCAAGCGGGCAGAGCCGCACGGACCGGCCGGGTTGTCAAGCATTCGCGCTCAGCCGGCGCGGCGCAGATCGCCGATCATCGCGTCGAGATTGCCGCGCCGGCGTTCGAGCATCGCGCCGATCTCCTGCCGCTCGACCGCGAGCAGGTTCACCCCCTCGATGATCAGGTTGAAGAAGAGGTTGCGCCCCGACCGGTCCGAGACGTGCCAGCGAACCTCGAAGGGCGGCTCGCCGCGCAGCGTCATGGTCGAGACCACTTCCCAGTAGCTCTGGATTTGCCGCGCGCCGGTGATCCGCACGCTCGCGCCGATGAAGCGCCGGAACTGGCGGCCGTACTTGCGCGCCATGTAGCCGCGGAACGCCTCGGTGAAGGCGGCAAGCTGCGCCGGGCTGGCTCTGCGCGCCGGCGGGCCGAGGACCGAGCGGGCGATCGTCGGCACGTCGCCGTAACGCGCAAACAGCGCCTCGAAATCGCGGATCATCGCCGCTTCCGGGTGGCCGGAATTGATGATCCGGTGCACCTCGTCCATCACCTGCGTGATCAGGTTCCGGGCCTGGACCTGCGTCAGCGTCGCGCCCGTGGCCGGGCTCAGCGCCGCCACGGCCAGCGCCGCCGAGGCAAGCAGCAGGCGGCGGCGGTCAATCGAAGGGATCGGCATAGGGGTCAATGAACTCGTCCTCGGTCGTCTCGCCCAGAAAATGGCGGCGGTTCTGCAGGTAGACAAGGCGTGCCGCGGCATAGGGGTCGGCGCTGCGCATCACGGTTGCGTCGAGAATGTCGCCGAACTCGATCCGGTCGGCCACCCGCCCGGCCTGGCGCAGCGCGAAGGCGGCGAGCCGCTCGTCGGAACCGAAGACCATGTTCAGCGGATCGAGAAAGAGATCGACCACCATCCCCGCCGCGTCGCGCTCGGTCGCGGGGCCGAGGATCGGCAGCACCTTGTAGGCGCCCTCGTTCACCCCCCAGACATGCAGCGTCGCGCCGAAATCGTTGGGCCGCCCGGTCAGGCCCATCGCGCCGGCCGGGTCGAA
>SLPP01000191.1 GCA_007131945.1 Paracoccaceae bacterium
AGCGCCAGCATCAGCCCCATCTGGCTGACCGTCGAATAGGCCAGCACCGCCTTGGGGTTGCGCTGCGTCAGCCCCCAGAGCGCCGCGCCGAAGGCGCCGGCGAAGCCCGCGCCGACGAGGATCCCGTCCCAGCCGGTCCCCGCCGGCAGGAACAGCACCAGCCCGATCAGCCCGGCCTTGACGATCGCGCCCGAGAGCACCGCCGAGCCCGGCACCGGGGCGACGGGATGGGCGAGCGGCAGCCAGACATGCAGCGGCACCAGCCCCGCCTTGATGCCGAAACCCGTGACCAGAAGCGCCACCGCCACCCCGCCGAGCGGCGTCCCGGTCAGGGCCGCGCGCACCGCCTCGATCCGCAGGCTGCCGGCCGCTTCGGCGCCGATCAGCAGGCCCGCCAGCAGCGCCGCCTCGCCGACGACCGCGAGCAGGATGTAGACCCGCCCGGCGGCAAGCGCGGTGTCGGTGCGCTCGTGCACGACAAGGAACCAGGCGGCGAGCGAGACGGCGGCGAAGGCGACGTAGAAGGTGACGACATCGGCGGCGAGGAACACGCCCAGGTTGCCGGCGAGCGTCAGGCACCAGAAGCCGACCAGGATCCCCGCCCGCGGCCCCGGCGCCAGCGTGAGCGCCGCCTGCCAGCCGGCGACCGTCCAGACCGCGGCGGTCATGCCGAGGAGGAGCGCACCCCCCGGCACCGCCGCCAGGTCCACGCCCAGCATCAGGTCGGGCACGGCCGTCGTCCCCGGCGCGCCGGCCAGCGCGAAGCCCAGCGCCGGCAGGGGCGCGAGCGGCAGGACGCGCAACGCCCGGTCGCGCCAGGCGGGCAGCACCGGCACCAGTCCCAGCAGCAGCGGCCAGACCAGCACCGCGAAGGGCCAGACCGAGCCGGAGACGAGCCCGCTCATGGCGCGTATCCCCGGGTGACGATCAGCGTCGCCCAGGCAAGCGGGCTGACGCCGCTTGCCGCCAGCCCGCCGACGCCCAGCGAGGCCGCCGCGGTGACGACCGCGGGCGCGACCAGCGCCGGCACGCGCTCGTCGCCAGTGGCGTCGCCCGGCGCGGGCAGGAACCAGAGCCGGTAGAGCAGCGGCAGGAAATAGGCTGCGTTGAGAAGCGTCGAGGCGGCGAGGACAGCCAGCACCCAGGGCGCGCCGGCCTCGAGCCCGCCGAGACCGAGATAGACCTTGCTGACGAAGCCCGCCATCGGCGGCAGCCCGATCATGCCGAGCGCGCCGAGCGAGAAGCAGGCCGAGGTCCAGGGCATCCGCGCCCCGAGCCCGTTCAGCCCCTCGATCCGCTTCACCCCGGCGCGCTCGTCGTAGATCCCGGCACAGAAGAAGAGGGTGATCTTCATCAGCCCCTGGTGGACGAGATGCACGAGCCCGCCGATCATCGCATAGGGGCCGGCGAGGGCGGCGCCGAGGACGATGTAGCTGACCTGGCTGACGGTCGAGAAGGCGAGGCGCTTCTTGATCTCGTCCTGCTGCAGCGCCCGGACCGAGCCCCAGACGATGGTCAGCGAGGCGAGCGCGGCAAGCGGCACGCCGACGCCGAGCGCGACCACCGTCTCGGCGCCGAAGACGTCGTAGACGACGCGCACGACGCCGAAGGCGCCGGCCTTCACGACCGCGACCGCGTGCAGGAGCGCCGAGACCGGGGCGGGGGCGGCCATCGCCGCGGGCAGCCAGCCGTGCAGGGGCACCAGCGCCGCCTTGACGCCGGTGCCGAGGATGAAGAGCGCGAAGATCGCGCGCAGGCTCCAGGGGTCGAGGGCGCTCAGATCCGGGGGGTCGGTGAAGAGGACCGGGCCGGTCGTGCTTTCGAGCCAGATGATCGCCCAGAGGAGCGCGGCCGAGCCCGGCAGCGCGTAGAGCAGGTAGCTGCGCGCGGCATCGAGCGAGGCGCGGTCCTGCTTGTGCGCGACCAGCGGCCAGGTGCTGAGCGTCAGCAGCTCGAAGAACAGGAAGAAGGAGATGAGCGAGCCCGAGAGCGCCAGCCCGGTCGTCGCCGCGACGCAGAGCGAGAAGAAGCCGAAGAAGCGCGACAGCTCCGCCTTATCACCGAAATAGGCGATGGCGTAGATCGTGGTCAGCAGCCACAGCGTCGCCGAGAGCGAGACGAAGAGCAGCGCGATCGCGTCGACCCTGAGCAGCAGCACCAGCCCCGGCGCGAGCGGGATCGCGCTCTGGTAGGTCGCGCCGCCGGCGACGGCGACCAGCATCGCCACGATCAGCGCGAGCTTGAGCACCGCGCCGCCGAGGTTCAGCGCGTTGCGCAGAAGATGGCTCTCCTGGCGCAGGAAGAAGGTGACCAGCGCCGGAATGAGCGAGGTGAGCAGGATCAGGACGGGCAGGAGCGCGGTCACAGCCCTTCCTCCGCCGCCTCGGGCCGGCCGATCTGCAGGAAGTCGAAGGGCGGGGCCGAGAGGATGCCGAGGAGGATCGCGGCGCCGGCGAGGACCAGCGGCACCGCCTGGCGGGCGCGGGCGACGGGGCGGGGATCGGTCGGCGCCACGCGCGCGAAGAGCGCCGCGACGGGTCGGTAGAGATAGGCCGCGGCGAGAAGCCCGCCCAGCGCCATGACCAGCGCCCAGATCCACTGACCGGCGGCGAAGGCCGCGGTCATCATCAGGTATTTCGCCGTGAACCCGCCCGAGGGCGGCAGGCCCATCAGCGTGATCGCGGCGAGCGCGAAGGCGAAGGCGGTCATCGGCATCACCCGCGCAAGGCCCCTGAGCGCGCCGAGCCGGTCGCTGCCCGCCGCGACCATGAAGAGCCCGGCGGCTAGGAACATCGCCGCCTTGGCGAGGCCGTGGCTGAGCGCCTGGAACATTGCCCCGGTCCAGGCGCCGGCCGCCCAGGGCTGCGCCGCCCCGTCGCCGCCGGCGAGCGGGAAGACGAGGAACAGGTAGCCCAGCTGCGCCACCGTCGAATAGGCGACGATCAGCTTCAGCCGCGCCTGGGCGAGCGCCCTTATGCTGCCCCAGATCACCGCCGCCGCGCCGAGCGCGGCCAGCACCATCAGCGCCCCGGTCGCCGCCCGGTCGGGCATCACCTCGAACCAGAGCCGCAGGACGATCAGGAACGACGCCTTCGGCACCAGCCCCGACAGCAGCGCCGAGGCCGGGGCGGGGGCGCCGGCATGCGCGGGCGGCAGCCAGACATGGAAGGGAAAGAGCGCGGTCTTGGCCAGAAGCCCCGCCGTCATCAGCGCCAGCGCCAGCCCGTCGGGCCGCGCCGGCGTGCGCGCCGCCAGCAGGTCCATGTCGAGCGTGCCATGCGCGCCATAGGCCAGCACCACGCCGGCGAGGTAGAGAAGCGATCCCGCCAGCGCGAAGACCATGTAGCGCATCGCCGCGGCCAGCGCCTCGGCCTTGCCGCCGATCGCGACCAGCGCCACGGCGGCGAGCGTCAGAAGCTCGATCCCGACATAGAGGTTGAAGAGGTCGCGCGAGACGAAGACGGCGTTGAGCGCGCCCCACAGCAGCAGCATCAGGGGCCAGAAGCCGAAGGCGGCGCGCGGCCCGGCGGCCGCGGGCGCCATCTCGTGCCGGGCGGCCAGCGCGACCCCGGCCATCACCGCGGCGGTGAGCGCGAGGAAGGCCGCGCCCAGCCCGTCGGCGGCAAGCGCGATGCCCAAGGGCGGCTGCCAGCCGCCGAGGACCAGCCGCACCGTGCCGCCGGTGCCGATCTCGACCAGAAGCCAGAGGACCGCGGCGAGCGTCAGCGCCGTCGTCGCCAAGGCCGCGGCGACGGCCGCGCGGCGTGGCAGCGCCACGGCGGCGAGCGCACCGAGGAGCGGCAGGACGAGGCTTGCCGTCAGCGCGGTCAAGACGCGTCCTCTTCCCCGGGCAGGGTGGCGCGGCCCGAGGCGCGCGCCTGCGCGACGACCAGCCCAACGGCGAGCGCGCTCGCCGCGAGGGCGACGACGATGCCGGTGATGATCAGCGCCTGCGGCACCGGGTCGGGCGCCGCGCCGCGCCCGCCGGCGGCCCCGAAATAGAGGAAAAGGCCCGAGCCGATCAGGTTGAACGCCACCACCCGCCGGAGCAGGTGGCGCGCGGCGAGGAGGCCGAAGAAGCCCAGCCCGACGAGCGCGGCGCCGGTCAGCGCATAGGCGGTGAGCGCGCTCATCCCTCCGCCTCCGCCTCGGGCGGGCCGAGGACGAGGAAGGCGAGCGTCACCGCGATCGAGACGGTGAGCGCGACCTCGATCGCGACGATGGCGGGTTTCGCCACCGCCTCGGGCAGGGTGAGGAAGCCGCCGGCGAGCGCCGCGCCGGCGATGCCGGCGAGCAGGAAGACGAAGGGCCCGACAACCAGCGCCGCGTGCCAGAGCGGCGCGCCGATCCGCGGCGGACGCAGAAGCCCGGCCATCGCCGCGACCAGCCCGACCGCGGCGAGCACCGTGCCGCCCTGGAAGGCGCCGCCGGGATGGTCGGCCCCGGCCCAGACCAGCCAGGCCCCGACCAGCAGCCCCACCGGCAGCAGCACGCGGCCG
This sequence comes from Paracoccaceae bacterium, assembly GCA_007131945.1. Lineage (GTDB taxonomy): Bacteria > Pseudomonadota > Alphaproteobacteria > Rhodobacterales > Rhodobacteraceae > Pararhodobacter. The sequence continues at coordinate 4,500 of SLPP01000191.1, forward strand.
AATCCCGCCATCACCCCGCCCGGCCGCGCGTGCTGCGGCAGGCCGATCGGCGCCCGCCAGTCGCCCTCGCGCGCCAGCATCCAGAGCCCGATCAGCGCCGCCAGGAGCACGATCGCTTCGAGGAGCGTGTCCCAGGCGCGGAAGTTCAGGAGCACCGCCGTGACCGGGTTGCCGACACCCGCGCGCGGCAGCGCCTCGGCCAGTTCCGGCCCCGGCCGCTCGGGCAGCGGCAGGGCGAACCAGGCCCAGCCGAGCGCGAGCGCCAGCGCC
>SLPP01000275.1 GCA_007131945.1 Paracoccaceae bacterium
CGCAGAACTGAAAGGCTGACCGATCATGACTTCGCTCGATCTGACGATTGCCCTGCCGGAGATCCTGCTGGCGATCTACGCCATGGCGGCGCTGATGTTCGGGGCCTTCTTCGGCAAGGACCGGGTCGCCGGGATGCTGCTGTGGATGACGGTCGCCGTCTTCCTTCTGCTCGCCGTCATGGTCGGTGCGCTGGCGCCCGAGCCGCGCCCGGTCTTCGGCGGGCTGATGGTCGACGACGCCTTCGCGCGCTTCGCCAAGGTCGCGATCCTCGTCGCGGGCGCCGCGGTCCTGGCGATGGGTCAGGACTACATGTCCCGTCAGGACCTTTTGCGCTTCGAATACCCGGTGCTGGTGGCGCTGGCGACGATCGGCATGATGATCATGGTCTCTGCCGGCGACCTGATCACGCTCTACCTGGGGCTCGAACTGCAGTCGCTCTCGCTCTACGTGCTCGCCGCCTTTCGCCGCGACAGCGCGCGCTCGACCGAGGCGGGGCTGAAATACTTCATGCTCGGTGCGCTCGCCTCGGGCCTGCTCCTCTACGGCGCCTCGCTGGTCTACGGCTATTCGGGGACGACGCGGCTCGACGGCATCGCCTCGACGATCCAGGACGGCCAGCTCTCGATCGGGCTCCTGATGGGGCTTGCCTTCATGCTGGCGGGGCTCGCCTTCAAGGTCTCGGCCGTGCCCTTCCACATGTGGACGCCCGATGTCTACGAGGGCGCGCCGACCCCGGTCACCGCCTTCTTCGCCACCGCGCCGAAGCTCGCCGCGATGGCGCTGCTGGCGCGGCTCGTCCATGACGGCTTCGGCGCCGCGCCGGGCGACTGGGCGCAGATCCTCGCCTTCCTCGCCGTCGCCTCGATGTTCGTCGGCGCCATCGCCGCGATCGGGCAGCGCAACATCAAGCGGCTGATGGCCTATTCCTCGATCACGCATATGGGCTTCGCGCTGGTCGGGCTCGCCGCCGGCACCCAGGCCGGCGTGCAGGCGACGATGCTCTACATGGCGATCTACCTGACGATGAGCGTCGGCGTCTTCGCCTTCATCCTGGCGATGCGACGCGACGGGCGGCCGGTGACGCAGATCGAGGATTTGCACATGTTGTCCACGACCCAGCCGCTGCACGCGCTGGCGCTGCTGGTGCTGATGTTCTCGCTCGCCGGCGTGCCGCCGCTCGTCGGCTTCTGGGCGAAGTTCTCGGTGCTGGCCGCCGCGGTCGGCGCCGGGCTGGTCTGGCTCGCCGTCGCCGGCGTCATCGCCTCGGTGATCGGTGCCTTCTATTACCTGCGCATCGTCTACTACATGTATTTCGGCGAGGAACGCGAGGCGCTCGACGGCGATGTCGGCACGGTGCAGCGGGTGCTCCTCGGCATCTCGGCCGCGGCAATGGTGCTCGGCGTCTTCAACCTCTTCGGCGTCGACGGGGCAGCGGCGCTGGCGGCGCAGGCGCTTGTCCGCTAGGCCCGACTGGCCCACGGGCCATTCAAGGCGGGTGCTGGAGGAAGTCGACAGCACCAATGCCGAGGCCTTGCGGCAGGCAGACGAACTCGACGGCCCGTGCTGGATCCTCGCGCGCCGGCAGACCGCCGGCCGGGGCCGGCGCGGCCGCGCCTGGGCCGACCCGCCGGGAAATTTCGCCGCCTCGCTGGCGATGCGGCTCGACGAGCCGCCGGCGCGCATGGCGCTTCGTTCCTTCGTCGCGGCGCTGGCCCTGCGCGACGCGCTGTGCGCGCTGACCGGGCTCGGGGATGCCTTCACGCTGAAATGGCCCAACGACGTGCTGGTCAACGGTGGCAAGCTCTCCGGCATCCTGCTCGAGACCGGGCCGCAGGGTCTGCTCGTCGTCGGCATCGGCGTGAACCTGCGCGCCGCGCCGCCCGCCGATGCCGAGGCGCTGTTCTCGCCCGTCGCGCTGCATGCCGAGACCGGGATCACGCTCGATGCCGAGACGCTGCTCGACCACCTCGCGCCCGCCTTCGCCCGCTGGGAGGACCGGCTGCGCCGCGAGGGCTTCGCGCCCCTGCGCGCGGCCTTCCTTGCCCATGCAGCGCGGCTGGGCGAGCGGATCGAGGCGCGCACGCCCTCCGTCACCCGTGCCGGCCGGTTCGAGACGATCGACGCATCTGGCGCGCTGGTCCTGGCAACTCGAGAGGGTCACGTGACGGTGCCGGCGGCGGACATCTTCTTTCCCTGACGGAGCCTGCCCATGCTTCTCTGCATCGATTGCGGCAACACCAACACCGTCTTCTCGATCTGGGACGGGGAGCGATTCATCGCCACCTGGCGCGCCTCGACCGAGCATCAGCGCACCGCGGACCAGTATTTCGTCTGGCTCTCGACGCTGATGACCCTGCAGAAGATCGAGGCGCGGATCACCGAGGTGATCATCTCCACGACCGTTCCGCGGGTGGTCTTCAACCTCCGCGTCCTGTGCAACCGCTATTTCGACTGCCGGCCGCTGGTCGTCGGCAAGCCCGAATGCCGCCTGCCGGTCGAGCCGCGCGTCGATCCCGGCACCCGCGTCGGCCCCGACCGGCTGGTCAACGCGGTCGCCGGCTTCGACCTCTTCGGCGGCGACCTGATCGTGGTCGATTTCGGCACCGCGACCACCTTCGACGTCGTCGATATCGACGGCGCCTATATCGGCGGGGTGATCGCGCCCGGCGTCAATCTCAGCCTCGAGGCGCTGCACATGGCCGCCGCGGCGCTGCCGCATGTCGATGTCGCCCGACCCGACCGGGTGATCGGCAAGAACACCGTCGAATGCATGCAGGCGGGCGTTTTCTGGGGTTACGTCGGGCTCGTGAACGGGATATGCGAGCGCATCAGGGCCGAGCACGGGCGCCCCATGCGGGTGATCGGCACCGGGGGCCTCGCGCCCCTGTTCGCCTCGGGCGAGGCGCTGTTTGACCACATCCGCGAGGACCTGACGATGCACGGGCTCAGGATCATCCACGATTACAACAGGACGAGTGCATGACGGCCGATCGACTGATCTATCTGCCCCTCGGCGGGGCCGGCGAGGTGGGCATGAACGCCTATGTCTATGGCTATGGACCGCGCGGCAAGGAACGTCTTATCCTCGTCGATCTCGGGGTCACCTTCCCCGACATGGACGGCTCGCCGGGCGTCGACCTGATCCTGCCGGACATCGCCTGGCTCGAGGAACGCCGCGACCGGCTCGAGGCGGTCTTCGTCACCCACGCGCACGAGGATCACGTCACCGCGCTGGGGCAGCTCTGGAACCGGCTCAAGGTGCCGGTGCATGCGCGCAACTTCACCGCGCGGATCGCGCAGAAGAAGATGATGGAGGGCGGCCAGCCCGTCGATCCGGTGAAGATCGCCAAGCCGCGCGAGCCGATCGAGGCCGGGCCCTTCACCGTGCAGTTCCTGCCGATCTCGCATTCGCTGCCCGAGGCCTCGGCGCTCCTGATCGAGACGCCGGCGGGCCGCGTCCTGCATACCGGGGATTTCAAGATCGACCTCGCCCCCGGCGTCGGCGAACCCTTCGACGAGAAGCTCTACAGCGCGACCGGCGATCTGGGCATCAAGGCGCTGGTCTGCGACTCGACGAATATCTTCAACGCCCATCCGGGCCGATCGGAGAGCAGCCTCCACGAACCCCTGCAGCGGCTCTTCACCGAGGCGCCGGGACTTGTGGTGGCCACCACCTTCGCCTCCAACGTCGCGCGGTTGCGCTCCATGGCGCAGGCGGCGCGAGCCGCCGGCCGCTCGATCTGCCTGATGGGCCGGGCGATGCACAACATGGTGCGCACCGCGACCGAAGCGGGGCTCCTGCACGACTTCCCGCCGACCGTGACGCCCGAGGAAGCCGGCGACATTGCGCGCGAAAGCCTGATGATCATCGCCACCGGCAGCCAGGGCGAGCGGCGCGCCGCCTCGGCGCAGCTCGCCCGCGGCACCTATATGGGGATCGACCTGCAGGAGGGCGACACCTTCCTCTTCTCCTCGATGACCATTCCCGGCAACGAGCGGGCGGTCCTGCGCGTGGTCAACGACCTCTCCGAACGCGGCGTCGATGTCGTCGACGCCACGGGCGGCCTCTATCACGTCTCGGGCCATGCCAACCGGCCGGATCTCGAACGGATGCACGACCTCGTCCGCCCACGGATGGTGATCCCGATGCATGGCGAGCATCGACACCTGCGCCAGCACGCCAAGCTTGCCGCGGCGCGCGGCTTCGCCTCGGCGATCGCGCCGAACGGCACGATGCTGGACCTGACCGGCGATGCGCCAGTCGTCGCCGAATATGTCGAGACCGGGCGGCTCTATCTCGACGGGACGGCGATCTACGGCGCGCTGGACGGGGTGGTACGCGAACGTATCAAGCTCGCGCTCAACGGTCATGTCATGGTCTCGCTGCTTCTCGACGAGGACGACCAGCCGATGGGCGAGGCCTGGGCAGATTGCCAGGGCCTGGCGCCGAAAGGCCCCGGCCGGCGCCCGCTTTCCGAGATCGTCGAGGACGAGCTTGCCGACGTGATCGAGCGTTTCGACCGCAAGATCCTGCGCGACGACGACCGGCTGAGCGAGGCGCTGCGGCGCGCGGTGCGGACCTGCTGCCTCGACGCGATCGGCAAGAAGCCCGAGGTCACCGTCGTCGTCAGCCGCCTCGCCGAGTAGCGCCGGGGCGCGGCGACGGCAAGCTTTCGTTAAGCAGGCCCTGCGATGCTGCGCCAAAGGCAGGACCGGCGCGGATGGATCACAGTCAGGGCAATCCCGTTCTCAGGCGCAAGCTCGGCCGGCGTGCGCCGGCCGCGGCGGTTGCCGGGCAGGTCGGGGCGCGGCATCTCTCGCGTGCGCTCGCCCGCGCGACCAGCTCCATTCCGGGCCTGGTCGGCAGTTGCGGCGAGCCGGCGCGGCGTATCGCCGCCGTCGCCGAGCTTCTCGACCTCGTCGACGCCGAGGCCTTCGTCGCGCTGATCGCCGATCCCTCCGGGGCCGTGGGGCTCGCGGTCTTCGACCCGGTCAGCACCGTGGCGCTGATCGAGGCGATGACCATCGGCCGTCTGTCGCGCAAACCGCCGCCTCAGCGGCGGGCGACCCAGACCGACGCGCTGCTGCTGCGCGACGTGATCGACGCCGCGCTCGAGGAATACGATCGCCATGCCGGCGCCGATCCCGATCACCGTTCGGGTTTCCGTTTCCAGCGCTTTCCCGTCGATTACCGGCTGCTCGACCTGTTGCTCGAGGCGCGGCGTTTCGATCTGATCCTGCAGCCACTCGCGCTGCTCGACGAGGATGCGAGGCGCGACGGGCAGTTCCTGCTCGCTCTGCCGCAGACCTTGCCCTCCGCATCGACGGAGGCGGCGGACGCGCCAGCGGCGGAGCGACACGCGGCGCCGGGTGCGCGCGGCGATGCATGGGCCCGGGCGCTCGAGGCACAGGTTATGGCCGCGCCAACCGAGCTGAGCGCGGTGCTTGGCCGCGTCACGCTGCCGCTTTCCGAGGTGATGGGCCTCAGCGTCGGCAATAGGCTGAATCTGCCGCTCGCCAAGCTCGAGGAGGTGGAGATCGAGGCGCTTGACGGGCAGGTTCTGGGTCAGGGGCGTCTGGGCCAGTATCGCGCGATGCGCGCCGTCCGACTGATTGCCGCGGGTCACGGAAACGCCAGCGCCGTCCCCGACTTCGAGGATCACGGCGTCACACGTCCGTCTGCGGCCCCTCCGGCAGAGCCCGTGCCGGGCGCGGCCGCCTCCGACCCGGAGTGAACTGGACGTCGCCCGTGCCGTCGGTGTTACTTGACCGCCTTCGCCTCGGTGGGAGCCTTCTGCATCGGGGCCGGCTGCGGCTGTGCTGGACGCGGTGGTGCAGAACTCTGCCCCTGGACCGGCGCGTTGGCGGCGGCCTCGTGCTGGCGGGCGGGTTGGCCGGAGGTCAACGGATCGTCCTGTCGCTGCACGGAACCTTCGAAATGCGCACCCGATTCGATGGCGATGGTCTTGTGGATGATGTCGCCCTCGACCCGTGCCGTCGAGGTCAGCCGCACCTTCAGCCCGCGCACGCGGCCGATCACGCGGCCGTTGATGACGATATCGTCGGCCACGATTTCGCCCCGGATGGTCGCGGATTCACCCACCGTGAGCAGATGCGCGCGGATGTCGCCATCGACGACGCCCTCGATCACGACGTCGCCGGTGGTGCGCAGGTTGCCGGTCACCGTCAGGTCGGACGACAGGACCGAGGCAGCCGGCTTCGTCTTGCCCGCCGAGCCGAGATCCATCCCCGAGCGGCCCAACGGGGGCGCCGCGGCTTCGGCCGGGCGCGCGGTGTCTGCCTTCGGCCCCTGTTCGTTGATGCGGCTCTTAGAAAACATTTTGCGCGGCCCTTATGTAGCTCATCGGGTTGATTGGCCGGCCGCCGATCCGGATCTCGTAGTGAAGATGCACGCCGGTAGACCGCCCCGTCGTCCCCATACCACCTAAGCGATCCCCGCGCGAGACCCTTTGCCCCACATTCACGTCAATCGTGTGCAGATGCGCGTAGTAGGTCTCGATGCCGAAATCGTGCTGCACGATCACGAGGTTGCCGTATCCACCCCGCCGCCCGGCAAAGCTCACGCGGCCGGCACCGGTGGACAGGATCGGAGTGCCGCGCGGCCCGGCCCAGTCGACGCCGTTGTGCTGGCGCGGCCGCCCGGTCCGCGGATCGCGGCGATTGCCGAAGCCCGAGGTCATCCGCACGCCCGAGCCTACGGGCATGGCGAAGGGCGTGCGTTGCGCGGCAATGCGGAAGGTGTTGATCTCCTCCAGCGCGCCGAGGACGGAGTTGGCGCGCGCCTCGTCGCTGTCGGGATCGAGCAACGAGCCCGAGGTCGAGATCGCGATCGGCGTCAGCGCCGCGGTGCGTGTCTGGTGGCCCGCGCGAACCTGCTGCAGGATACGCTCGGGCGGCAGGCCGGCATTGCGGAACATCCGCTCGAGCGGGGTTATCGCCTGCTCCACCGCTTCCTCGAGTTGGCTGAAGATGCGGTGATTGCGGTCCTGGATCAGCCGGTATTCCAGCGCCAGGTGCTGCGCCTGCAGATGCGCGGTCTCGGCCATGACGCTCATCGTCTCGCGCTCATGCGCCGTATCGGCAAGCGCAGCCATCAGGAAATCGAGCGTCTGCTCGAACTCCTTGAGCCGCGCAGCGGCGACGCGCAGATCGGCATCGGCATCGTCGCGCTGGTATTCGACGAGCTGGGCGCGCGCCAGGTCGCGTTCGCGCGTGCGCTCGCGCAGGCTGCGCTGCACCGCCTCGATCCCCGATTCCAGCTCGGCCCTCTGGCGCTCCGAGGCGAGAAGCATCGCCTGCATCACGGCGACGCGGTCCATTGCTTCGGCGTAGCGGTCATGCGCGGCCTGCGCCTCGACCGCGCGGCGGTCGCGCTCGGCGGCCATCTCGGCAAGGCGTGTCTCGAAATGCTGCCGCTCGCGCGCCACCTGTTCGCGCGCAGATTGCGCGCCCAGAGCGTTGAAGGCGATGATCGAGGTGGCCACCAGCGTCCACAGGAAGAAGGCGCCAGCGCCAACCAGGATCCCGGCCTGCGCCACGGGACGCAAGCGGACGAAACGCGTGCCGAAATCGGAGCGCAGGAAAAGGCGTTTCTCGGGCAGGTGACGGTCAAGAGCCGCGTTCAGGCGATCGACGTGGTGTCTCAAGGGGCGTCCTGCACGTTGTTGCCGTTCCGGGACTTGAACCCGCGCCCGCATCCTGTCGGTGCGTCGTCGCGACTGGCTGCCCCTGTTCTTGTCTTCCCCTTAGCGGCGCGCCATTGCCGCTGCAACCGTTTTGGCGCCGGGGATCGGCTGGCCCGGGCGGCGAGAATGGATATAAGCGGGAAACCGCCGATTTTCGCTGTATCTGGGCACGTTTGGCGCGGCCGACGCCAGATGTGGAGGGTGCCCGGATGGGTTCAGGCGCGCGCCGCAGGCGGCCGGAAGGCGGCGCAGATCGCGGGATCGGTCTCGATCCGGGTCGCGCCGATGAGGTCGAGGCAATAGGGCACCGCGGCGAAGACCGCCTCGAGGCAAGTGGCGATGGCGCGCGGATTGCCGGGCAGGGTGACGATCAGCGTCTGTCCCCGGACCCCCGCCCCCTGGCGCGAGAGGATCGCGGTCGGCACCTCGGCGAGCGATGCTGCGCGCATCGCCTCGCCGAAACCCGGCAGGTCGAAATCGATCACCTGCGCCATCCCCTCGGGCGTGCGGTCGCGTGGCGCCGGCCCGGTACCGCCGGTCACCAGGACCAGGTCGGCCCGCCAGTCGTCGGCCAGCCCGATCAGCGCGGCGGCGACGCTGTCGGCGCCATCGGGAACGATCTCGCGCCGGATCTCGGCGGGCGAGGTCAGGACCTTGTCGAGCCAGGCCGCGCCCGCCGGTCCGCCGCGATCCTCGTAGGCGCCGCGCGCCGCGCGGTCCGAGACGGTGAGGACGGCGATGCGCGCAGGACCGTCAGGCGGCACGGGCAGGCACCCGGGCGGCGGCCCAGTCGGCGATGGCGGCGGGCTCGGCCGGCAGGGCTTCGGCCAGCCCGCCGGCGAAGGTCTCGAAGGCGGGCAGGTTCAGCGCGTTCACGCCCACCAGGACCGGCAGCCCGCGATCGAGCGCGGCGGCGATCACCGGCACGAAGCCGCGGCCCTCGGCCTCCTGCTTGCCGAACTTGTTGACGACCAGCAGCGCCGCGTCGTCGAGCCGCCGCGCTGCCTCGGCCACGGCACTCTCCAGCGCCGCCGAATCGAGCCGGCAGCCGCGGGCATGCAGACCCAGATCCTGGCTGATGCGCAGGACCGGCCCGTCCGGCAGGACATGGATGTCCATGTCGCATTTCTCGCGGCCCGCACAGGGCGAGTTGGTCTGCACGGTGCCGGCGGGAACGATACCGCGGGCTCGGATGCGGGTGACGGCCTCGGCCAGCAGCGCATCGGTGGCGCCGCGGCCGGGAAGCGAGACATAGGCAAGGTGCATCACGTGTCCTTTCGGTGCGCCGTTCCGAACGGCAGGAATTCGACCAGAGCGCCCGCCGACATTGCCTCGGCCTCGGCGGGGATGAGGGCCAGCCCCTCGGCGCGGACGAGAAGCGCGACGCGGTGCGATCCCGGCGCTTCAAGGCATTCGATCATCTGCGTGCCCTGCGCACAATAGCCGAGCACGCGCGCGGGGCGGTATTCGCAGCGTCCCGGCCTGTGCCGCAAGGGCGCGGCGAGGCGGGCGAGCGTCTTGCGCGGGATGGTCGGGGCAATGCCGACCATCGCCTCGGCCAGGCGCGCACCGATCACCGTCCAGGTGACGAAGGCCGCGACCGGATTGCCGGGAAGGCCCAGCCAGAGCGTGCGGCCCAGCCGACCGATGGTCAGCGGCTTGCCCGGCTTCATGGCGATCTTCATGACGTGGATGACGCCACCCGCCTCGGTGAAGAGGCGGGCCATGTGATCCTCGTCGCCGACCGAGACGCCACCCGTGGTGATGACCAGATTGGTCTGCGCGCAGGCCGCGACCAGCGCCTTGGCCAGCGCCTCGGGATCGTCGGGCACCGCGCCGAGATCGGTGCGGTCGATCCAGGGCTGGTCGAGCGCGGCGGCGAGGATCGCGGCATTCGCGTCCCAGATCTGGCCCGGTGCGAGTGGCTGGCCTGGCGGTACCAGTTCCGAGCCGGTGCAGAGCACCGCCGCCCTGAGCCGGGCACGGACCCGCACCCGGGCGACACCCGCCGCGGCGATGGCGCCGGCCTCGCGCGGACCGATCAGTCGGCCGGCGGGCACGACGTCCTCTCCGGCGGCAAGGTCGTCGCCGGCGCGGCGGATATGCTGGCCGGGTGCAGGGCGGCGGTCGAGCCGGATCGTCTCGTTCGCGCGCGCGGTATCCTCCTGCGCCACGACCGCGTCGGCGCCTGTGGGCAGGGCGGCGCCTGTCAGGATTCGGCAGGCCGCGCCGTCGGGCAGCGGGCAGGGGGGATCGCCCGCACGCATCCTGGCGCCGACGGGCAATGTCCAGGGGCCGGGGCCGGCAAGGTCCGACAGGCGGAGCGCGTAGCCATCCATCGCGGCATTGTCGAAGGGCGGCAGGGGCAGGGCGGCGCGTACCGGTTCGGCCAGAACGCGGCCGGTCGCACGGAACAGCGGCACGCTCTCGCAGCGCGCGACGGGATCGACCAGCGCCAGCCCGCGGGCGAGCGCCTCGTCGACCGGCATCAGCGCGCCGGGCTCGGCGTCGCAGCCGCAACGGTCCGGGTCGATCCGGCCAAAGGGCGCGCGCAGGTCCATCCCGTCCTCCGGCATCAGGCAGGGCTGGCGCCCGTCCGGCGGGCGCGCATCTCGGCCAGTGTCGCGGCCTTGTCGGCGGCGGTCAACCTCAGGCGCGCGAGCGGCAGCACGAGCGCGTTTTCGGTGATCAGGTGCCGTCGCTCGGCCTGGGCGAAGCGGCGCAGTGCCGCGCGATCCTCCGGCGCGGGCAATGCGCCGTCGGCCATGCAGGCGAGCGCCGGCTTCAGTGCCTCGGCCATCGCGTGCAGTTCGACATGTTCGGCCTGCAGCCGGTCGAGCATCGTGCCGATCCCGTCCTCGGGCTCGGCGCGGCGGCGCAGGCGGGGAAAGAGGCTCTCGTCCTCGTCGATGCGATGATGCGGCAACGCATCGCCGAGATTGTTCAGGATCCGGCGCGCGAGTTCCGGGCGCGGGGCAGGGGTCTCGGCCAGAACCTCCATGTCGGCGGCCATCTGGCGCTGCTGGAAATGCTCCTCGTAGAGTGTCTCGATCGGACAATCGGCGGCGTCGATCGCGGGCGGGGCCGGACGCGCGCCGCGCGCGGCGTCGGCCGGCGGCATTCTCAGGTTGGCGGGATCGATGATCTTCGTCATGGCATCCTCGTCTCGTCGGCTGCTCGGCGTGGGCGGCGGCGCCACGATCTCGCCGCCCGCGCCATGACCGCCTGGTTCAGGCGGCTTCCAGCGTCACGCCGGTCACCTCGGCACCGGCGATCAGCTCCTCGCAAAAGCTTCGGGCGGCACGGAGCCAGGCGGCCTTCTCCTCGGCCGCGCGCAGCCGCGGCAGCACGCTTTCGAACGGCAAGACCGCGCCGCGGGCGCGCGCGTCGAGCCGCACGATGTGGAAGCCGAAGCGCGACTCGACCGGCTCGACGCCGATCTGGCCTTCCTCCAGCGTCTCGAGCGCGGCCTCGAATTCCGGCACCGTGTCGCCCGAACTGAGCTGGCCCAGAACTCCGCCGGCATCGCGTGAGGAGCAGGCGCTGCAGCTCCGCGCCAGATCGGCGAAGCGATCGGGCCGGTTAAAAAGCTCGGCGAGGAGCGCCCGCGCCTGATCCTTTGCCTGCGCCCGGGCGACGAGATCGCCGGGTTTCGCCGGGATCAGGATGTGCGCCGCTTCGTAGAGGGTCGGCGCGCGGTACCGTTCCGGATGCGCCTCGTAGAGCGCGCGCAGGGCGGTATCGTCGAGCGGCTGCGGCGTCACCGCCGCCTCCAGCAACTGACGGATGAGCGATTCGTCGTCGGTTTCCACCTGGCCCGGTGCAACCTCGGTCGGCGCGGGGGTAATCCCCCGCGCCCGGGCCGCCTGAAGCATCAGTTCGCGCAACGCCATTGCCCGCGCCGCGGCGTGCCAGGCATGGCCTGGCTTGCCCTTCGGCGCGGGGTGGTTCTGCGCCTCGGCAGCGATGCGCTCGGCGGCGATGGTGACGCCGTTCACCGTGATCGGCGGCAGAAGCGGTTTCATCGCACCCTCCCTCATTCCGCCGGATGGGTGCGACCGGCACTGCCGCGGCGATCGCTGCCGAACGGGTTCAGCCCCGTGCGCACCGGCTTGGCGCCGCGGCGCGAACGCACGATCTGGTAGCCGGGCCGCCACAGGTAGCGGATCGGGACCGAGAGCATGTGCACGAGCCGGGTGAACGGGAACACCGCCACGATCACCATGCCGAGGAAGATATGGAACTTGTAGAGCCAGTGGACGTCAACGACCTCTTGCCAGGCGTTGATCTGCAGCCCCATCACCGACTGCGACCAGGCCATGAACTGCAACATCTTGGCGCCGTCCATGTGTTCGAGCGTCAGCACGATCGTGCCCATGCCGACGACGATTTGCAGCCAGAGCAGCGCCAGGATGCCGATGTCGGCATAGGTCGAGTTGTTGCGGATACGCGGATCGACCAGCCGGCGATGCAGCAACATCGTGCATCCGACGAAGGCCGCTGCGCCGGCGATGCCACCGATGATCACCGCCATCCACTGCTTGAGTGCGTAGGACACACCCAGCGTATCGAGCACCCAGACCGGCGTGAAGAGCCCGATCAGGTGGCCGAAGAAGAGCACGATGATGCCGACATGGAACAGCACCGAGCCCCACATCAGCTGCTTGCGGCGCAGCAGCTGGCTCGACGAGGCTTTCCAGGTGAAGGGGTCGCGCTCGTAGCGCGCGATGGTCCCGATGAGGGCGATCGCCAGCACCGCGTAGGGCATGATGCCGAAGATCAGGAAGTCGAGGTCAAACATGGTTCGGGTCTCCTTGCTCAGCTGCCGGGCGCCTGCGGCGCGCGGGCCGGGCTGAGCGGCATGTCCATCTTGGCGAGGATGTCGCGGCTGACCGGGCATCCTGCATTCGGGTCGGGCCCGAAGGTCACCTGCGCCTCTTCCCAGACCGCGTCGAGCGCCTCGAGATCCTCGGGGTCGTCGTCGGTCTCGGACAGGAGCGCGCGCGCCTCATCGGTCTCGGGCGTGGCCTGCGCCAGCGCGACCAGCGCGGCGAGGACCGGCGCATAGGCCGCGTCGCGCCGCTTCAGCCTTTCGGCCAGCGCCACCAGGATATGCCCGGCATCGGCCAGGATCGCCTGCGCCTCGGCCGGCAGCCGGGTCGAGAGGAACTCCAGCAGCACCGGCAGGTGATCGGGAAGCTCCGGCCCGACGAGATCGAAGCCGCCGGCGCGGTAGGTCTCCAGCAGATCGACCATCGCGCCGCCCCGGTCCCGGCTCTCGCCGTGGATATGCTCGAAGAGATTGAGCGACAGCGTGCGCGAACGGTCGAAGAGCAGGACATAGCGCTCCTGCAGGTCGTAGAGGTCGCGGCTGGCGAGATCCTCGAGAAGGGGCTCGATGGCCGCGACATGGGCCGGGGGCAGGAGCCCCTCGGCCAGGGTCTCGCGGAGTGCCGGCACGGCGGCCTGCAGCTCGGCGGTCGGATATGTCAGCAGCGCTGACAGGGCACGGTAGGTTCTCATGACTTGATGAACTCCTGCGGGCTGCGGAACTTCTTGCCGCCGCTGAACAACGAGAAACCGGTGGTGCCGGTCGAGCAGCCGTTGCCGTCGGTGAAGCCGCAACCACCCCTCAGGTCGTAGGCGTCCTCGACCAGTTCGCGATGCGTCGTCGGGATGACGAAACGGTCCTCGTAATTGGCGATGGCCATCAGCTGGTACATCTCGTCGATCTGCACCGGCGTCATGCCGACGCGCTTGGCGACGCCGATGTTGACCACCCCGTCGACGGTCTTCGAACGCATGTAGGAGCGCATCGCCAGCATCCGCTCGAGCGCCGAAACGATCGGCGCCTCGTCGCCCGCGGTCAGCATGTTGGCGAGGTAACGCACCGGGATGCGCAGCGAGCGCACGTCCGGCATGTCGTCCTGGGCGCTGATCTTCCCCGCCTCGGCGGCGTTCTGGATCGGGCTCAGCGGCGGCACGTACCAGACCATCGGCAGCGTCCGGTATTCGGGATGCAGCGGGAAGGCGATCTTCCACTCCATCGCCATCTTCCAGATCGGCGAGCGGCGCGCGCCCTCGATCCAGTCGTCGGGGATGCCCTCGGCGCGCGCGGCCTCGATCACCTTCGGATCGTTCGGATCGAGGAAGATGTCGAGCTGCGCGTCGTAGAGCTCCTTCTCGTCGGCCTTCGACGCCGCCTCGGCGATCCGGTCGGCGTCATAGAGCATCACGCCGATATACCGGATGCGCCCGACGCAGGTCTCCGAGCAGACGGTCGGGTTGCCCGATTCCAGCCGCGGGTAGCACAGCGTGCATTTCTCCGACTTCCCCGTCGACCAGTTGTAGTAGATCTTCTTGTAGGGGCAGCCCGAGACGCACATCCGCCAGCCGCGGCATTTCTCCTGGTCGATCAGGACAACGCCGTCATCCTCGCGCTTGTAGATCGCGCCCGAGGGGCACGACGCGACGCAGGTCGGGTTGAGGCAATGCTCGCACAGCCGCGGCAGGTACATCATGAAGGTGTTCTCGTACTCGCCGTAGATCTCCTTCTGGATGCCCTCGAAGTTGTAGTCCTTCGACCGCTTGGCGAATTCCCCGCCCAGGATCTCCTCCCAGTTGGGGCCCCACTCGATCTTCTCCATCCGTTCGCCCGAAATCTTCGAGCGTGGGCGTGCGGTGGGGAAGGCCTGCATCTCGGGGGCCGACTTCAGGTGGTCGTAGTCGAAATCGAACGGCTCGTAGAAGTCGTCGATCTCGGGCAGGTCCGGATTGGCGAAGATGTTCGCCAGGATCCGCCACTTGGCGCCCTGCTTCGGCACCAGGTGGCCGCCGGGCGTGCGGTGCCAGCCGCCGTTCCAGCGCTTCTGGTTCTCCCAGTCCTTGGGGTAGCCGATGCCGGGCTTGGTCTCGACGTTGTTGAACCAAGCGTATTCGACGCCTTCGCGGCTCGTCCAGACGTTCTTGCAGGTCACCGAACAGGTGTGACACCCGATGCACTTGTCGAGGTTCAGCACCATGCCGATCTGGGCACGCACTTTCATTCCGCTGCCTCCTGGGTTTGGGTTGCGGGACGGTCGAGCCAGTCGACCTTGTCCATCTTGCGCACGATGACAAGCTCGTCGCGGTTGGCGCCCACGGTGCCGTAGTAGTTGAACCCGTAGGACTGCTGGGCATAGGCCCCGATCATGTGGGTCGGCTTGGTGACCGTCCGCGTGACCGAGTTGTGGATGCCCCCGCGCTGGCCGGTGATGTTCGATCCCGGCGTGTTCACGATCTTCTCCTGCGCGTGATACATGAAGAGGGTGCCGTCCTTCATCCGCTGGCTGACCACCGCGCGGGCGGTGATGACGCCGTTCGCGTTGAAGACCTCGACCCAGTCGTTGTCGACGATGCCGGCCTTCCGTGCGTCGGTCTCGCTCAGCCAGACGACGGGGCCGCCGCGGTTGAGCGTGAGCATCAGCAGGTTGTCCGAATAGGTCGAGTGGATGCCCCATTTCTGGTGCGGCGTGATGAAGTTCAGCACCACGTGCTTCTCGCTCGAGCCGAGCGCGCGGGTGGCGTGCTCGTTGATCGTCTTCAGGTCCACCGGCGGCCGCCAGGTGACGAAGAACTCGCCGAAGGCGCGCATCCATTCGTGGTCCTGATAGAGTTGCTGGCGGCCGGTGACGGTGCGCCAGGGAATGAGCTCGTGCACGTTGGTCCAGCCGGCATTGTAGCAGACCTCCTCGCTCTCGATCCCCGACCAGGTCGGGCTGGAGATGATCTTGCGCGGCTGCGCGGCGATGTCGCGGAAGCGGATCTTCTCGTCTTCCTTGACCTCCGCAAGGCGCTTGTGATTGCGCCCCGTCGCCTTGCCGAGTGCTTCCCAGGCCTTGACGGCGACCTCGCCGTTGGTTTCGGGCGCGAACATCAGCACCACCTCGCAGGCATCGATTGCAGTCTCGATCTTCGCCATGCCCTTCGTGGGCCCGTCGACATGCGTGCCGTTGAGCGCCTTGAGATGATGCACCTCGTCCTTGGTGTCCCAGGAGATGCCCTTGCCGCCATTGCCGAGCTTCTCCATCAGCGGACCGACGGAGGTGAAACGGGCATAGAGGTTCGGGTAGTCCCGTTCGACCGCGATATAGGCCGGCGCGGTCTTGCCCGGGATCAGGTCGCATTCGCCCTTCTTCCAGTCCTGGACCACGGGCTGCGCGATCTCGCCGGGACTGTCATGCTGCATCGGCAGCTGGATCACGTCGGTCTCGACCCCGAGGATCTCGGGCGCGACCTCGGAGAACTTCTTCGCGATCGCCTTGAAGATTTCCCAGTCCGACTTCGACTCGTAGGCCGGGTTCACCGCCGCCTGCAGCGGGTGGATGAACGGATGCATGTCCGAGGTGTTGAGATCGTCCTTCTCGTACCAGGACGCCGTCGGCAGCACGATGTCGGCATAGACCGCCGTCGTCGACATCCGGAAATCGATGCAGACCAGGAGGTCCAGCTTTCCTTCCGGCGCCTTGTCGTGCCACTTTGCCTCGGCCGGCTTCTGCCGGCCTTCCTCGCCCAGGTCCTTGCCCAGCACGCCGTGATCGGTGCCCAGCAGGTGTTTGAGGAAGTATTCGTGCCCCTTGCCCGATGAGCCCAGAAGGTTCGAGCGCCAGACATAGAGGTTGCGCGGCCAGTTCTCGGGCGCGTCGGGATCCTCGCAGGACATCTCGAGTTCGCCCGATTTCAACTTCTCGGCGACATAGTCCTTGACCTCCTTGCCGGCTTCCTTCGCCGCCTTGCCCACCTCCAGCGGGTTGGTCTTCAGTTGCGGCGCCGAAGGCAGCCAGCCCATCCGCTCCGAACGGATGTTGTAGTCGATCAGGCTCAGGCTCTCCCAGTCGCCCTTGGGCGCGGTCGGGCTCAGGATCTCCTTCGCGCTCACCGTCTCGTAGCGCCACTGGTCGGTATGGGCGTACCAGAACGAGGTCGAGTTCATGTGCCGCGGCGGCCGTGCCCAGTCGAGCGCGAAGGCAAGCGCCGTCCAGCCGGTCTGCGGGCGCAGCTTCTCCTGGCCGACGTAATGCGCCCAGCCGCCGCCCGACTGGCCCACACAGCCGCACATCACCAGCATGTTGATGACGCTGCGGTAGTTCATGTCCATGTGGTACCAGTGGTTCATCGCCGCGCCGATGATGA
>SLPP01000260.1 GCA_007131945.1 Paracoccaceae bacterium
GCCGCCGCCTACCGCTGACCGCGCGCGGAGCGGAAGCGACGCGGCCGCAATCTCTCCGGATGACTGGCAGGGGCAGAGGGACTCGAACCCCCGACCCTCGGTTTTGGAGACCGATGCTCTACCAACTGAGCTATACCCCTGTACCGTCTCGCGTGCTATGCCAGCCCCGAGCGGAAATCAAGTGTCTTCGGCGGCCCGCTCCGGCACGGCGCGCGTGTCGCTTTTGCGCTTCCACGCGTCGGCTCCACCGGACCGCGCCGCGCCGCAACCTGCATGGTGCGCGCAACGAGATCGGAGAGTCGCGCCATGAAGACACATGTAAGAGCCCTTGTCGTCGGCGGCGGTGCGGTGGGCACCGCGATCGCCTATCACCTGGCGAAAGCCGGCTGGGAGACGATGCTGCTCGAGCGCGACGAGCTGACCTCGGGCTCGACCTGGCACGCGGCGGGCCTCCTGCCGCTCTTCAACATGGGCTACGCGACCAGCCATATCCACGACTATTCGGTCAGGTTCTACAAGACGCTCGAGGCCGAGACCGGCCTCAACCCCGGCTTCTACGTCGTCGGCAACCTGCGCATGGCGCAGACGCAGGACCGGATGGACGAATACATGCTCTATTCGACCACCGCCGAGACCGTCGGCATCGAGCACGAATGGCTGACGCCGGCGCAGATCAGGGAGCGCTGGCCGCTGGTGCGGACCGAGGATCTGAAGGGCGCGATCTTTCATCCGACCGACGGCTACATCAACCCGGCCGACGTGACCCAGGCGATGGCCAAGGGCGCCCGCCAGCGCGGGGTCGAGATCCTGCGCCGGATGCAGGTCGACGGCTACCGCTGGACCGGGTCGGAATGGGTCGTGTCCTGCACGCGGATGGTCGAGAAGGGCGGCAACCTCGTCCCCTCCGAGGACCGCGTCGAGATCACCGCCGAGCATGTCGTCACCGCCACCGGCAACCACGCCCAGCGCACCGCCCGCCTCCTCGGCCTGAAGATCCCCGCCATCCCGGTCGAGCACCAGTACATCGTCACCGAACCCGACCCGGTGCTGCGCGACTGGCGCAAGGCCGGCAACCCCGAGCACCCCGTCCTGCGCGACGCCGACGCCAAGTGGTACGTGCGCGAGGAGCGCGGCGGCTGGATCCTCGGCCCCTACGAACGCAACGCCCCCGCCCGCTTCCTCTACGATGTGCCCGAAAGCTTCCGCGCCGATCTCTTCCCCCTCGACCTCGAGCGGATCGAGGAGGAATACATGGCGATGATCCACCGCATCCCGTCGTCGGAATCGGTCGGCCTGAAGGACGACTTCAACGGCCCCATCTGCTACACGCCCGACGGCAACCCCCTCCTCGGCCCGGCGCCGGGGCTCAGGAACCTCTGGCTGGCCGAGGGCTTCTCCTTCGGCATCACCGCCGCCGGCGGCACCGGCCACTACCTCGCGCAACTGATGACCGGCGGCGAGGCCGAGATCGACATGGCCAGCCTCGATCCGCGCCGATACGGCGACTGGATGACCACCGAATACGCCGCCCGCAAGAACGAGGAATGCTACGAGCACGTCTACATCCTCCACCACCCCGACGAGGAACGCGAGGCCTGCCGGCCGCTGCGCACCGCCCCCTGCTACGACCGGGTGAAGGCGAAGGGCGCACAGTTCGGCCAGGTCAACGGCTGGGAACGGCCGAACTACTACGGCCCCGCCGACGCGCCCGAGGGCTTCGACCACGACGCGCGCAGCTTCCGCCGCGGCGGCTGGTGGCAATACGCCGTCGACGAGGCGAAGGCCATCCGCGAGGGCGTCGGCATGATCGACGCCACCGCCTTCACCAAGCATCTCGTCCGCGGCCCCGGCGCCACCGCCTTCCTCGACTGGTTCACCTGCAACCGGCTGCCGAAGGTAGGCCGCATCAACCTGACCTACGCGCTGACCGGGGCGGGCACGGTGCGCACCGAATACACCATCGTGCGGCTCGCCGAGAACGAATACTACTTGGTTTCTGCCGGCGCCTGGACCGCCTATGACGGCGACTTCCTGCGCAAGGCGGCAGAGGATTTCATGGCCCGCGAAGGCGCCTGGATCGACATCCACGACGTCACCACGCAATGGGGCGTCTTCGCCGTCGCCGGGCCGAGATCGCGCGAGCTTCTGAACCGGCTCGTCAAGGACGCCGATCCCGCCACGGTGCTTTCCAACAGGCGCTTCCCCTGGCTGTCCTGCCGGCCGATCGAGCTCGGCATGGTCCCGGTCCGCGCGATCCGCGTCGCCTATACCGGCGAGCTCGGCTGGGAACTCCACCACCCGGTAGAGATGCAGAACCACCTCTTCGACCAGCTCATGGCGGCGGGCGAGGAAGTCGGGCTCAAGCTCGTAGGCGCGCGGGCGCAGAACTGGCTTCGGCAGGAAAAGAGCTACCGCGCCTTCGGCACCGAGCTTGGCCGCGACGCCACACCGCTCGAGGCCGACCTGCCCCGCTTCGTGGACATGAGCAAGGACTTCCACGGCAAGGCGGCGATGGAGGAAACCGGCATCCGCGCCAAATGCGTGACGCTCCTCATCGACGGGCCGCCCGACGCCGACCCCTGGGGCCGCGAGGCGCTCTATGCGGGCGAGGCCAAGGTCGGCCGCCTCACCTCGGGCGGCTGGTCGGTGGCCTTCGGGCGCCAGATCGGCATGGGCTACGTCCATCCCGACCACGCCGCCCCCGGCACCCGGCTCAAGCTCCGCATGCTGCGCGAGCTCTGGGACGCCGAGGTCACCGAGGACAGCCCCTACGACCCGAAGAACGAGCGCATCCGCGCCGACGGGTGAAAGCTGACAACCCGCAGCAGCCGGCCAGCCGCGTGCCGCAAGCCGGCCAGCGCCGCGCGTTGATCCGAGGCGCGCAACCGGTGGGCGACGCGGTCGTAGTGATCGATGTCGATGGAGCCGTCGGAGCGGCGGCGGATGTGCGGTTCATTCTGGTGATCGTCGGTCATGGCAGGTCTCCCGGAATGGATGCAGCCAGTTTCGCATCCCGCGCGGCCCGGCGCTTGACGCCGAGCTTGCCGAAACCTTGAGAAACCCTTCCGGAACGCCGGATTTCGTCCCCGCCGCCATGCGCCGCGCTTTGTCGCTTCACCGCCCGGTGCTATCCTGCATCCATGCGGTATCTTTTCGGCGACTGCATGCTCTGCCCCGAAACCTTCTCGCTGGAGGTGGCGGGCGAGCCGCGGCCGGTCGAGCCGCAGGTCTTCGACCTGCTGCACCTGCTGGTCGCGCGCGGGGGCGAGTTGGTCACGCATGACGAGCTGATCGCCAAGGTCTGGGGCGGGCGGATCGTCTCGGACGCCGCGATCAGCTCGCGCATCAGCGCCGCGCGCGCCGCCATCGGCGACGACGGCACCCGGCAGGCCTGGATCCGGACCGTCCCGCGCCGCGGCTTCCGCTTCGTTGGCGGGATTCGGACCGAAGGCGCGCCGGCGTCGCCCGCCGAGGGCGCGCACCAGACCATCGGCTTCTGCCGCTCGGCCGACGGCACGCGCATCGCCTGGGCGCGCAGCGGCAGCGGCCCGCCGCTGGTGCGCGCCGGGCACTGGCTGACACATCTCGAACACGACTGGCAAAGCCCGGTCTGGCGCCCGATCCTCGACGAACTCTCCCGGGACTTCACCCTCTGGCGCTACGACCAGCGCGGGAACGGCCTGTCGGACCGGGACGTGGCCGACCTGTCGCTCGACGCCTCGGTGAGCGATCTGGAAAGCGTCGTCGCGGCCGCCGGTCTCGACCGCTTCACGCTCTACGGCACCTCGCAGGGCGCGCCGGTGGCGATCTCCTACGCGCTGAAACACCCCGACCGCGTCGCCCGGCTGATCCTGCAGGGCGGATTCGAGCGCGGCAGGCGGCTGCGCGACAGCGACGGTGGCGCCGCCATGTCGGGCGCGATGGTGACGATGATCCGCGAGGGCTGGGGCAAGCCCGGCTCGGCCTTCATGCGTGCCTTTGCCGCGCTTTTCATCCCCGGCGCCAGCAAGGAGCAGCTCGACTCGCTTGCCGATCTGCAGCGGCTCTCCACCGACCCCGAGATCGCGGCGCGGCTGCGCTGGGCTATCGACGGCTATTCGGTGGCCGGGCGGCTGGGCGAGGTCCGCGTGCCGACGCTGGTACTGCACGCAAGCGGCGACGCGGTGCACCCGTTCGACCAGGGGCTGGCGCTTGCCTCCGGCATCCCGGGGGCCGAGTTCGTTCAGCTCGACAGCGCCAACCACGTCGTCCTGCCGCAGGATCCCGCCTGGGACGTGCTCTTCGCCGCCATCCGCCGCTTCGCCGCCACCGCCAGCGCCATGGGTCGATCCCACCTCCTGCTTGACACCACTCCCGACACCGCTCCCTAGGCCAGCCGCCCCGCCGCCAGCGCGTCCTCGATCCGGTCCACCAGCGCCGCCAGCTTCGCGTCGATGATGCCCAGGTACTGCGTCCAGTCGACGAGTTGCCGCAACTCCGCGGCCCCGTCGGATATGCCACGCAGCGCGACCAGCGGCACGCCGGAGCCCTGGCAGGCGCGCAGGATCGCATAGGTCTCCATGTCCACCATGTCGGCGTCGATGCCGTCGTAGCCCGCGCCCGAGACGATGCTGGCGCCGGTCGCCAGCCGCGCCTGCGGCACGCCCTCGAGGCGCGGGCCGAGGGGGAGCTCGGCCGGAAGGTCGAGGAACGGCGTCACCCCGCGCGGAAAGCCCAGCGCGGTCGCGTCCATGTCGCGGTAGATGACGCTCCGGGCCTGGTAGACC
>SLPP01000266.1 GCA_007131945.1 Paracoccaceae bacterium
CGAGATCGAGAGCGACGCGGTCGAGGCGGTTGTGGCGCAGGCGACAGGAACGCAGGAAGTCGGGACGCAGGAAGCCGACGCGGCGCCGGAAGCCGCGCAGGCGAGCCTTCTCGCCGCGCCTGCGGCCGATCCCGCCGCCGCGCCGATGCCGGCGGAGGTCGCCGCGGCGCAGATCCTCTGGCGCGACGAGACGCCGCTCTCCGAGGTCGCGAGCCGCGCGGCCACCGCCGCCGAGGGGCTGATCCTGCTGACCACGCGCTACGACGCCGAGGCCCCGGACGGCCTGCAGGTCGCCGGGCGCAGCGCCATCCCCGAAGTCGTCACCCGCGTCTCGACCTCGGGCGGGCGGGTCTGGTCGATCGATCTCGGCCTCTTCCCCTCGCGCTTCGACGCCGAGCGCGTGGCGATCCGCGCCGCGCTCGCCGAGACCGCGATCCTCAGCACCGGGCTGCGCCGGGTGAGCCCGCGCGCGGGCCGCTTCGCCGCCGGCATCCACAGCCTGACCGAGGAAGAGGCCGAGATCGCCTGCCTGCGGCTGAGCGCGCGCGGGCATGCCTGCGAGGTCATCCACCCCTGAGCCTTCAGTCGAGCCGGTCGCGGATCGCCAGCGCCAGCCGATCGATCGCGGCGTCGGAGAGATCCGCGGTCGCGAGCACGTCCTCGGCGCCGTCCGACCGCCGCGTGCGGGCGTAGCGCGGGTCGTAATGCGCCTGCATCAGCTCGGCCGCCAGCGCCTCGAACGCGCCCGCCGCGGCCAGCGCCTGCCATTCCGCGATGCGCGTCCTGGCGTGAAACGGGGCGAGCGCAGCGATCCGCGCGGCGAGCGCGTCGCCGTCGGCGGCGAGATCGGCATAGGCGCGCGCGAGCCAGGCGGCGCGGGCCGCGAGCGGCGCCTCGATCCGCAGCCGCGGCGCGGCGCGCATCGCCAGCCAGAGCTTCGGCGGCAGACGCAGCGCGCCGATCCGGCTCGATTCGGCCTCGACCAGGACCGGGCGCGCGGGATCGAGCCGCGCGATCGCCTGCGCCAGCGCCCCCTCGAAGCGTTTCTGGCTCGGCTGCACCGCGCCGGGCGGCTGGCCGAAGATCGAGCCGCGATGCGCCGCCAGTCCCTCGAGGTCGAGGACCTGCCCGCCGAGGGCGGCAACGCGTTGCAGGATCGCGGTCTTGGCGGTCCCGGTATTGCCGTCCAGCAGCCGCACCGGCGCCGGGAAACCGGTCTCGTAGAGCGCGCGGACGACCAGCCGGCGATAGCTGCGCCAGCCGCCGGCGAGCACGCCCACCTGCCAGCCGATCTGGCCGAGGATGGTGGCGAAGGCGCCCGAGCGCTGGCCGCCGCGCCAGCAATAGACCAGCGGCCGGTAACCGGCGGGCCGGTCGGCGAAGTGCCCCTCCAGATGCGCCGCGACATTGCGCGCGATCAGCGCCGCGCCGGTGCGCCGGGCAAGGAAGCGGCTCTCGCGGGTATGGATCGTGCCGATGCGGGCGCGCTCGGCATCGTCGAGGACCGGCAGGCTGACGGCGCCGGGCAGGTGGTCCTCGGCGAATTCGGCGGGCGAGCGCGCGTCGATCACCTCGTCGTAGGGCAGCAGGTCGAGATCGGAAAGCGCGGTCAGCGTGACGGTCTTCATGCGGCGGCCGATTACGAAAGGACCGCGCCCTCATAGCGCGGAGGCGCGCCGGGCGGAACCGCCCCCGTCAGGCGGTGGTCGTGAGCACGAGCGTGACCACGGCGGCGTAGAAGACGAGGGTCGCGGCCAGCACGAAGACATGCCAGATCGTGTTGTGGAAGGGCAGCCTCTCCCACAGGTAGAAGGCGACCCCGCCGGTATAGAGGAGCCCGCCGGTGACCATCAGCCACATGACCGGCGCCGGCAGCGCATTGATCAGCGCCTGGCCGGCGAAGACACCCGCCCAGCCCATGCCCAGATAGAGCGCGAGCGCCATCCAGCGGAACCTTTCGGGCGAGGCTAGCTTCAGCGCCACACCCAGCGCCGCCGCCCCCCAGACGCCGGCGGTCAGCGCCAGCCCGTGGCCAGAGATCAGCGTGAACGGCGTGTAGGTGCCGGCGATCTTGATGTAGATCGCCGAATGGTCGAGCCGCTGGTAGAGCCAGGCGCGCGCCGTGCCGGGCGTCATGTTGTAAAGCGCCGAGCAGGCGATCATGGCGAGCATCGCCGCGCCGTAGATGCTGACCCCCAGCATCGACGGCGCGTCGCCGCGCAGAAGCGCGGTCACCACGATCAGCACCGGGACCGCCATCAGCACCAGCGCCAGCCCGACCAGATGCACGACCGCGTCCGAGACGAACTCGGCACGGGAATAGGCGGGGCGGTGCGGGGCGACGAGCGGGATACGGCGGAGCATGGCAAGTTTTCCGGACATGGACAGACTATCCCCTGCCGACCTTCCCGGCAACGGCGACGCGGCGTGTCCGCCAGGCTGACACGCGATGGTGAAGCCTTCGTTAAGGTGAATGTTTCGTTAAGCTGGGTGTTTCGCCCGATCGACACGGTGACGCGGCGCCGGGACTTGACCGCCGCCGGGTGGCGTGATCCACGCGGGGCGCGCGCGCGCTCGCAACCGGCGGAGGGGCAGATGTATCCGGTCATTCGCATGCTCAAGGAAGCCGCGCGCGCCCGGCGACAGGCGCCGCTGGGGCTGCTGGAGACGCATGTCTCTCGGCATGTCTGCTGGCCCTGGGATCTCGATGTCTGGTGGGAACTCAACAACGGCCGGACGCTGACGCTCTACGACCTGGGGCGGATCCCGTTGACGATCCGGCTGGGGCTGCCGGCGGTGCTGGCGCGCAACGGCTGGGGCATGACCGTGGCCGGATCCTCGGTGCGCTACCGGCGGCGCGTGCGCGCCTTCCAGCGGGTGGAGATGCGCTCGCGCATCCTCGGCTGGGACGCGCGCTTTCTCTATGTCGAACAGGCGATGTGGCGCGCCGGCGAGGCGCTCAACCATGTCCTGCTGCGCCAGGCGGTGACCGGGCCCGGGGGGATCGTGCCGCCGGAGCGGCTGGTCGCGGCCCTGGGCGGGCCGGCCCAGAGCCCGGCACTGCCCGGATGGGTCGCCGCCTGGATCGCGGCCGATGCCCGGCGCCCCTGGCCGCCGATGCCGACGTGACCGGAGAAACGACCCAGAATTGACGGAAGTCAAGCAACACGCTTGATCTGGGTCATGGATTTTCGCGCTTTTCGACCTCACGATCCCGTGCGCTCTCGCGCATGACGATGGTGGCTTCTGCCCGGTCGAGGGGCCGTTTGCTACCGACAGAAAAGGAAACGATTCGTGATGCGACCCCTTGCAAGCCTTCTGGCCACGGCCGCCAGCGCGGCGTTGGCCCTGTCCGCACCGACCATGGCGCAGGACATGGCCGAGTATATCGAGATGTTCGAGCCGCTGCCGGCCCTGCCGCCGATCCCCTCGGGGACGACGATGTCGGCCGAGCGGATCGACCTTGGCCGCATGCTGTTCTTCGAGCCGCGCATCTCGGCCTCGGGCGTGATCAGCTGCGCCACCTGCCACAACCCCGCGCTCGGCTGGAGCGACCGGATCCCGCGCGCGGTCGGCCATGACGGCCAGGTCGGCGAGCGCAACACGCCGACGGTGCTGAATTCGGGCTTCCTGCAGGCGCAGTTCTGGGACGGGCGCGAGCCCGACCTCGAAGGCCAGGCGCTTGGCCCGATCGAGGCCGATATCGAGATGGCGATGTCGCTCGAGGAGGCGATCGAGCGGCTCAACGAGTTCGAGATCTACCGCGACGCCTTCGCCGCCGCCTTCCCCGGCGAGGATGACCCGGTCAACCCGCAGAACGTGGCGCTGGCGATCGCCGCCTTCGAACGGACGCTGAACACCCCGAACTCGCCCTTCAACCGCTTCCTGAAGGGTGACGAGGCGGCGATGGACGAAAGCCAGCAGCGCGGCATGCGGCTCTTCGTCGACAATGGCTGTGTCGCCTGCCACAACGGACCGAACCTGTCGGACAGCATGTTTCACCGCTTCGAGCTTCCCGGCTCGACCGATGAGGGCCGCTTCGTGGTGACCGGAGACGAGCGCGACCGCTTCGCCTTCCGCACGCCGACGCTGCTGAATGTCGCGGTGACCTATCCGTATTTCAACAACGGCTCGGTCGACAACCTGCACGACGCGGTGCAGCTGATGGGCCAGCAGATGCTGGGCCAGGACTTCGCGCAGGACGAACTCGACGATATCGTCGCCTTCCTGCACGCGATGACCGGCGAGATGCCGCGGATCGAGATCCCCGCGCTGCCGTGACGCTGCCGCAAATCCGGGCAGATCGCCTGAAAACGCCGCCCCCGCAGCCAGCTGCGGGGGCGGTTTCGCATCCGACCCCTTCCGTTTTCCCGCCGCCGGCGTAACCTGCGCGGGACGGAGGATCGTGATGGCGGGGATCGGACACAACCGCGGACCGACGCTGGAGCCCGGCTTCGGCTGGCGCCGGCACTGCTGGCAGGAGGCGCGCGCCGCGCTCCTGCCGACCCTGCCGATCGAGGTGGTGCGCCTGCGGGTGAAGCGCGCCGCCGAGATTGGTCTCGACTATCGCACCTATGCCTCGATCCGCGCCGCCTCGGGCCACGACGTCGTCGCGTTCCTCTTCTCGACCAACGCGCTGCGCCTGATGCCGCCCCGCCCGGCCCTGCCCGAGGCGCGCCGCGCGCGGCTTGCGGCGATGGCGCGGACCGGTCGCGCCGCGCTCGCCCAGGCGCCGCTGACCCCGTCCGCGGTCACCGCGCTCG
>SLPP01000039.1 GCA_007131945.1 Paracoccaceae bacterium
GCGGCTACAAGCCCAAGGATTACGAGATGATCCAGGCCATCGTCGGCATGTGGCGCCGGGTCGGGATCGAGGCCGAGATCGAGGTCTACGAGGTCGCCCGCCATTTCGAGCTGCGCGCCGCCGACCAGCTCGCGCCCGCGGCCTTCTACAACTGGGGCAACTCGGTCGGCGATCCGACGACCTCGACCGGCTTCGCGATGTTCGGCCCCTCGCCGCACGCGGTCTGGGACAGCCCGGACCTGATCGAGAAGATCGCGCCGCTCTGGGGCATGGCCGACGAGGAGGAACGCATCGCGGCCTGGAAGGAGGTCGATCGCTACATCGCCGAGAACGCCTATGTCCTGCCGCTCCTGCAATACGTCCAGCCGATCGTGCACAGCGACCGGGTGCAGGTCGTGCCGCATGCCTCGGGCGCGCTGCTGCCGCATCTGATGACCCGCGCCTGACCGCGCAGCCCCGGCCGGGATTCGCCCCGGCCGGGCCTGGACACGCTCGATGCTCCTGCGCCGCATCCTCACCCGGCTCCTGACCACGCTGGTCACGCTTCTCGGCGTCTCGGTCGTCGTCTTCGTGGTCATCCGCGTGGTGCCGGGCAACCCGATCGCCATGATGCTGCCGCCCGGCGCGACCCAGGCCGATATCGACCGGCTGAACGCGCTCTACGGCTTCGACCGGTCGATCGCCGAGCAGTATGTCATCTGGCTCGGTGGCGTGCTGCAGGGCGATTTCGGCACCTCGATCCAGGCCCGGCAGCCGGTGCTGCGGCTGGTCCTGAACCGCCTGCCGGCGACGCTGGAACTGTCGATCATGGCGCTCGTCATCGCGGTCGTGCTCGGCGGCTTCCTCGCGCTCACCGGCACGCGCCTGCGCGGCAGCCGCGGCGAGGGCGCGATCGACGTGACCAACGGCATGGCGCTCTCGGTGCCCGATTTCCTCTGGGGGCTGGTCCTGATCCTCGTCTTCGGCGTGCTCTGGCCGGTCTTCCACATCTCCGGCCGCGTCTCGCCGCAATACATACAGGAATTCACGACCAACTTCTTCCTCTTCGAGAGCGTCCTGCGGCTGCGCCTCGACCTGTGGCTCGACCTCGTCAGCCACATGCTGATGCCGGCCCTCGCCCTCGCCATCCCGCTCGCCGCGATCATCGGCCAGCTGCTCAAGCAGAGCCTGAAGGAGACGATGCATCTCGACTACGTCACGCTTGCCCGCACCAAGGGCTATCGCGAGAACCACGTCATCCTGCGCGAGGCGCTGCCCAACGCCGTCCTGCCGACGCTGACGCTGATCGGCGTGCAGTTCACGTTTCTCATCGGCGGCACGGTGATCATCGAGCGGCTCTTCTCCTACGAGGGGCTGGGCAACATGGCGATCGACGCGGTGATCAACCGCGACCTGCCGCTGATCCAGGGCATCGTGATCCTCTTCGCGGTGCTCTTCACCGCGATCAACCTGATCGTCGATCTGCTCTACGCCGTCCTCAACCCGAGGCTGCGCCATGCTTGACGCGCGCGGCCTCGTCCGCCGCAGGCTGGGACTGCGCCTGTGGCTCTCGGGCGGCTGGCTCCTGCTGCTGCTCTTCGCGGCCCTCCTCGCCCCCTGGATCGCGCCGCACAACCCGCTCGAGCAGGACCTCTTCACCAGCCGGCTGCCCCCCTTCTGGATGCCGGGCGCCGAGCCGGGCTACTGGCTCGGCACCGACAGCCTCGGCCGCGACGTGCTCAGCCGGATCATGCACGGCGCGCGCATCGCCCTGATCGTGGCCTTCATCGCCGGCACCGCGACCATGCTGATCGGCGCGACGCTGGGGCTGATCGCCGGATACTATCGCGGCTGGGCGGACATCGTCATCTCGCGGCTTATCGATATCTGGATGGCCTTCCCGCCGGTCCTCTTCGCGATCCTGCTCATCGCGGTCATGGGGCCGGGGCTGACCTCGGTCATCGTCGCGATCATCGTCATCGACTGGACGCGCTTTGCCCGCGTCGTCCGCGCCGAGGCGATGACGCAGGGCGCGATGGATTACGTTGCCTCGGCCCGGGTCGCCGGCCAGCGCCGCCTCGGCACGATGCTGACCGAGATCCTGCCCAATGTCCTGCCGACGATCGGCGTCTTGCTCACGCTCGAGATGGGGATCGCGGTGATCGTCGAGGCGATCCTGAGCTTCGTCAATCTCTCGATCTCGACCGACGCGCCGACCTGGGGCGGGATGATCGCCGAGGGGAGGCTGGCGATCCACCAGGCATGGTGGGTGCTTGTCTTCCCGCTGATCACGCTCTTCCTGACCGTGCTATCCTTCAGCCAGCTCGGCGAGGGGCTGAAGGACCGCTACGACCCGGTGCTGCGATGAGCGCCTTCCTCTCGATCCGCAACCTCTCGGCGGCGATCCGCGGCGGGCCGCGTCTGCTGCGCGCGGTCTCGCTCGATGTGGAGGTGGGCGAGGTGCGCGGGCTCGTCGGCGAATCCGGCGCCGGCAAGTCGATGATCGGCAAGGCCGTGCTCGGCATCCTGCCGCGCGCGGTCGAGGTGGTCGCGGGCGAGATCTGGCTCGACGGGGTCGATCTCTTGCGCCTCCGCCCGGCCGAACGCCGCCGCCGGATCGGCGCCACCGCCGCGCTCATCCCGCAGGATCCGCTGACCGCGCTCAACCCCTCGCGCCGGATCGGGCGGCAGATCACCGACCGGCTGGTCGACATCCTCGGCTGGCGCCGCGGCGCGGCCGAGGCGCGCGCGCTGGAACTCCTGAACGAGGTCCGCGTGCCCGAGCCCGAACGCGTGATGCGCGCCTATCCGCACGAGCTCTCGGGCGGGATGCGGCAGCGCGTGCTGATCGCCTCGGCCTTCGCCGCCGAGCCGAAGCTGATCGTCGCCGACGAGCCGACGACGGCGCTCGACGTGACGGTGCAGAAACAGATCCTGCGGCTGATCGCGCAGATGCAGGCGCGGCACGGCACCGCGCTTCTCTTCGTCACCCACGACCTCGGCGTCGTCTCGAAGGTTTGCGGCAGCCTCAGCGTGCTCTACGGCGGGCTCGTGGTCGAGGAGACCTCGGTGCGCGACTTCTTCCGCGCCCCGGCGCATCCCTATTCGGCCGCGCTCTTGGCCGCGACGCCGAAATACACCGACCCCGCCGCCGGGCTGAACCCGGTGCCGGCGGCGGTCATCGACGCCGTCCGGGCCGAGGTCGCGGCCGCCGACCGGAACTGGCCCCATGGCTGATCTCTATACCGTCAGCGACCTGCGGCTCGGCCTGCCGGACATGACGCGCAAGCCGCTCTTCGGCGCCGCGCCGCGGATCGGGATTCTGCACGGGCTGAGCTTCAGCGTCCCGAAGGGCGAGGTGCTGGGCATCGTCGGCGGCTCGGGCTCGGGCAAGTCGACGCTCGGCCGGGTGCTGGTGCGCCTGCTCGAACCCACCGGGGGGCGGGTCCTTTTCGACGGGCAGGACATCTCGCATCTGCCCGAGGACCGGCTGCGGCCGCTGCGCCGGCGCTTCCAGATGATCTTCCAGGACCCGATGTCCTCGCTCAACCCCCGCCGGCGGATCGGCGGCATCATCGCCGCGCCGCTGCAGCTGCACGGTTTCGACCGAATATCCGCCCGCGTCGACGAGGCGCTCGACCATGTCGGGCTGCCGCGCGCCTTCCGCCACCGCTTCCCGCACGAGCTCTCGGGCGGGCAGCGGCAGCGGGTCGGCATCGCCCGCGCCATCGCCATGCGACCCGATTTCATCCTTGCCGACGAGATCGTCTCGGGCCTCGACGTCTCCAGCCAGGCGCAGGTGCTGGCGCTCCTGGCCGAGCTGGTGCGCGATCTCGGCCTGACGCTCGCCTTCATCAGCCACGACCTCAGCGTGGTCCGGCGGCTCTGCACCTCCACGATGGTGCTGCACCAGGGCCGCATCGTCGAGCACCGGCCGACCGACGCGCTTTTCGCCGCGCCCGAGGCCGACTACACGCGCGAGCTGCTCGACGCGATCCCGCTGCCCGATCCCGACCAGCGCTGGGACCTCGCCGCGGGCTGATCGCCGCCCCGCGCCGACCCGAGCCGCGGCGCGCGGTCAGGGCGTGGTGCGCGCATGCGCGCACTTCTGCAAGATATTGAAATAATGTGAGAAATCCCAGTCGTTAACCGCAACGAAACCTTTTCGGGCCGCCCCCGACGGCAAGCGCCGCGAGGCGCTTCTGGTCCCGGAAAAGGTTTCGAACTGGTTACGGCTCTCGACACTTTCCAGCGATTACGACAGGTTAAGCGCTGTGCTCAAATTGAGCACAGCCTGCCCGTACCCTTCGCGCGCCTGCCTCGCGACGCCGACGGAAACCGCCGCCGTCAGGCGACGACCGCCGACGGCGCCGGCCTATTCGGCGGGCTGCAACCGCGCGCCCGGCGCGGCCTTGCGGCCCACGTCGGATCCCAGCCGCTTCTTCACGTTCTCGACGATCCGCGCGTAGGAAGCGGGGCGCACCGGCAGCTGCCACTCCATGAACCGCTGCGTCGCCGGGATCGGCTGGCGCAGATCGGCCAGGAGCTCGTCGACCTGGTGCATCGAGAAGGGGATGATGTTCGTCCCGCGGGCATGCTTGCCCTCGGTCCGCTCCTCCATCCAGCGCAGGCGGCGGTCGGTCGCGGCAAGCTGCTCGGACTCGGACGGCAGGTCGAGATCGCCGGCGATGTAGGACGCCACCCACAGCGCCCCCATCTCGGCCGAGAGCGGCGAGAAGAAGGAGGAGTTGTA
>SLPP01000010.1 GCA_007131945.1 Paracoccaceae bacterium
CCCGGCTTCCGCGCCCGCTCGGCGACGGGGGGGGCGGCGCGGGCCACGCCCTCACTCCCGCGGGAAGCGCGCCGCGACCTCGCCGAGGGCGGCGCGCAGCTCCGTCGCCTGCGCGCGATCGGCGACGCCGAAGGCCTGTCCGACCTGCGCCACCGGGCGTGCGGCGAAGGCGCGAAGGGTGTCGGCATCGCCGACATTCGCCGCCTTCAGCCCCTCGCGCAGCCGCGCCTCGCCCAGCCCGAGCCGCGCCACCCGCGCATCGCGCGCAGCGAGCGTCACGGTGGTCTCGAGATCAGCCCCGGCGGTGCCGGTGGCGACGCGCACGGCGACCGCGGTGCCGGGCTCGACCGGCGTGCCGGCGACCGGGCTCTGGCCGATCACCCGGCCCGCCTGCCGCGGGCTGGCGGCGAGGTCGACGCTGCCCAGCGCCAGGCCCTCGCGCTCGACGAGGCCCGGCACCTCCTTCAGCGGGACGCCGGCGAGATCGAGCATCGCCCGGCCGGGCCGGGTGGCGACCGAGAGCACGACCAGGCTGCCGGACTCGACGATGCTGCCGGCCTCGGGCCGCTGGCGCAGCACCGTGCCCGGCTCGACATTCGGGCTGACGACCTCCTCGGTGGCGGAGTCGAGCCGCGCCTCCTTCAGCCGGCGCAGGGCCTCCTCGAGCGACATGCCGACCACGTTCGGCACCTGGACCCGCTTGCCCACATCGTCCTCGTCGGGCGGCCGGTCGGGGTCCTTCGGCTTCTGCCCGTCGAGGGCGATCTCGGTATAGCCGACCTGGCCGGGACGCAGCGCCGGCGCGCAGTCGGTGCCCAGCACGCGGCCCTTGCCGTCGCTGGCGACCAGCCGCGCCTTCGCCGACACCTCGGGCAGGCCGCGCAGGGTGAAGGCGCCGGCGGTCCCGGTCGTCGCATGGGCGAGCGTCTTGCCCTCCGGCGAGACGAGATCGACGCGCAGCCCCTCGCGCCCGAGGCCCTTCTCAGTGACGCGGCCCTGGAGGATCGCCGCATCGGCCTCGGGCACCGCGGCGCGCAGCGTCTCGCGCTCGTTCTCGATGGCGACGTGCAGGGCGAGGTCGCGCTGCGCGCCGGCCTGGGCAGAAAGCTCGGCGGCGCGGGCGGCATCGCCGCGGCGGCGGGCGCGGGCGGCGTCGAACTCCAGTTGCGCGGCGCGGGCGCCGGTCAGCGACCCGGCCATCGACAGGCTCGCGACCCGGCCGAGGGCGGCGACCTCGACGAGCGCGGCGGTTCCGGCGATGTCGCCGCGGTTCAGCGGCGGGATCGGCTTGCAGCTCATGACCGGGTCCTCCTGCGCATCAGGTGTCGGAAAGCGCCCAGCCGGTGGTCAGCCGGTAGGCCATCGGATAGCCGCCGAGCACGTAGTCGGGCCGGCGCTGCCAGTCCCCGGTGCCGGGGTCGAGCCGGATGGCGCCCGCCGCGCCGGTGCCGAACTCGCCGGCGCCGACGAACGTGTCCTGGCCGAGCAGCGCGCTCAGGTACCGCACCAGCAGGGCGCAGATCCCGGCCTCGCCGACCGGGATCAGGTCGACCAGCGACTGGTTGTAGCGCTGCTGGACATGCGGCGGGCCCGACCCGAGGAGCGCATGCGCGACGAAGCACATCGTCCCCTGGTTCAGCGACTGGCTGTTGAGCAGCACCGCGTGCGACACGCCCGAGAAGAGCGAGCGGAACAGCGGCTCCTGCATCCGGTTGGCGGTCATCCGCACGGTCGCGGCGGGGGCGAAGCAGTTGGTCAGCACGAAGCCGCCGGGCTCGATCTCGAGCTGGTTGTTGGCGACCGAGACATCGTCCAGCGAGGCGACCAGCACCGACGAGACGCGCATGCCGGCCTGGCGGCCGTGCGGCATCAGCGAGACCTGGTTGTCGTTGAACAGCGTCTCGCCGCCGACCGCCCAGAAGCCGCGCTTGTCGGACAGGAACTCGGCCAGTTCCTCGAGCCAGGCGACGTTGAACACCGACACCGCGCTGCCGCCCATCGCCATGATCACCAGTTCGGCCAGAAGCGTGCCGGCATTGGCGAAGCTCTGCCGGGTGATCTCGGGGGTGATGACCAGCGAGGTCAGCCCCAGCGCGACGCTGCTCACCACCGGCTGCACCTGGATCAGGAAGCCGATCATCTGCAGCGCCGTGATCGGGTCGGCGCCGGCGCCGATCAGCTGGTTGTCGGTGACCCGCACCGGCCCCAGTGCCACCGCCTTCAGCGCCTGGCCGTGGCTCGAGTCGACGAAGTTGCCGCAGACCGAGAGCGCGGCGCGGCGCGGCGACGCGGCGCGTTCCTTGTCCTCGGTCGGATGCGTCAGGCACCAGCCGACGCAGACCCCGCCGCGCCGGCCCAGCGGTAGCGCCGCCGGCCCGGGCGGCGCCCCGTTGGCATGGATGCGGTTGCCCTCGATCACGATGGCGGCGCCGGTGAGGATGAAGATGCCGCAGTTCGGCGCGGTGACCGCGACGGCGTTGTCGCGGATCACGTTGGCCTCGATCTCGATCAGGTCGCAGGCGGCGAGCGCGATGCCGCCGCAGGACATGAAGAAGGCGATCTCGAGCGGCGGCGCGGCGAGGTCGCTGGTGACGCAGCCCTCGATCAGGTTGCGCGCGATGCGGGTGTCGGCGAGGGCGATGAAGTCCTCGCGCGTGGCGAGGTCGAAGAAATGGCACACGGCGATGCCGTTCAGCCCCATGCCGCTGATCACGTTGTCCTCGATGGCGAGGTCGCGGATCTCGCCGCCGGAGACCGGCACCAGCACCTCGTCCTCGCTGCCGGCGGGCGGGGTCGGAACGAAGCGCGGCACCAGGCAGCCGGCGTCGTTGACCTGCCAGCCGGTGCCGAAGCTCCAGCGCCCGGTGGCGCCCGGCACGACCTCGCGCAGCCAGTCGAGATGGCCGAGGGTGATGCCGTTGCCCTTGCCGCCGAAGATCCAGTTGCGGTGCAGCGCGACGCCGCGCGACATGCCGCCGATCTGGATGCCGCAGAGCGGCATCTCGTCCTCGGGCGGCGTGCCCTCGGGGGCGATGGACGAGCGCTCGACGGTAATCCCGGCGCCGAGAAGGAAGAGCGCGGCATCGGTGCCGGCGTCCGGGTCCTTCGCCCGGCCGACGGAGAGCGGGCGCATCAGGACGCGCGTCTCGCGCACCGTCACCTCGTCGCAGTCGTTGAGCCAGAGCGCCGAGCGGTCGCGGCCGAGGAGGATCATCCGCTCGAAGCGCAGCTCGCGGCTGCGCTCGTCCGCCGGCGTCTCGCCGTCACGCGCGCCGGCGAGGACGATGTCGCTGCCCTCGGCCTGCATCACGAAATCGACGAAGGCGATCCCCCGGCAGCCGATCAGCGTCGCGTTCGGACCGTCGGCGGCCGACCAGACGGTCTCGGCGCCGCAGCCGGTGAAGGTGACGTCGGTGCGGCCCTTGAGCGTGACGCTCGCGACGTGGTGGCCGCGCAGCAGGCAGATGCGCCCGCCGCCGTCCGGCAGCCGCTCGAGCGCGTCGGCGATGCTGTCGACGTCGCCGTGACTGTGCGTGCCGTCGCCGACGGTGACCTCGCAGCAGGTGCCGATCCGGCAGAGCTTGCGGAAGCGTTCGCGGCAGTCGTGCAGTTCGGGGGAATAGATCCCGGCGGCATCCGGGGTCCAGGTGATCAGCGCGAGCGGCGCGACGTGGCGCACCGGCCCCATCGGCGGGGCGGGGGGCGGGGTTTCGGGCGACGAATCGAGCAGCCGCCAGGGGGTGACGACATCGGGCGCGTTGGGGCGGGCGGCGACGATCCAGTGGTCACCGGCGCGGCCGAAGCTGCCGGGCACGCCGGTCGCGGCGAAGGCGGCGGTCAGGCCGGTGCCGGGCAGCGCGATCGGCGTCGTGCCGGGGATCGCGTGGTCGGGCGCGGCGGCGTCGCCGGAGCCGCCGGTCCACAGCCGCAGGTAGAAGTATGCGTCTTCCTCGCCGCCGTCGAGCGGGTTGATCGCCGCCGCCCCCTCGGCGCCGAACCAGGCGGTCCAGGCCGGGTCGAGCGCGTACTCGATCAGGAGCGTGCCGTCGGTCGGGTCGAAATCGGCGGCGATGGTGGCGAGCGCGCCTTGGGGTTCGGCGAGCTTCTCGCCGTTGGGCAGGCGGGTGTTCCAGCGCAGCAACTCCACCGCCTGGCCGGCGAGCGGCTGCGAATGGACGTCGCGCGGCAGGGTGAGAAAGTGCACGCGCGTGCGCTCGGGCACCGGCGGGGTGGCGGCGGGGTCGCCGGGCACCGCTTCGAGCGTGACGCGGTAGAGATGCGCGGCGTTGTCGCGGCCGTAGATGAAGCGGTCGGCGGCGGTGAGCTGGATGCGGAAGGTCTCGTTCTCGGCGCCGAGGAAGCCGGACTGGACCTGCGGCGCGCAGAGATTGTCGTCTAGCGTCGTCGGGTCGAAATCGATCGTCAGCCCGGCGCCGCTGGCGAGCGCGCCGGTCGCGGGATCGAAGCCCGAGCCCGGGAAGGCCTCGGCCATCGCCTGCAGGCAGGTCGCGGCGCTGCCGGTGATCACCCGCACCCGCGCCATGCGCCGCCGCCGCCCGGCGCCGTCGGCGCCGCCAAGCGCGCGTTCGAAAAGCTCCGAATCCTCGGTCGCCGAGACCTCCTGCTCCCAGCCCTCGAGATGGACGAAGTCGTGCCGCACCGGCCCGCCGATCTGCGGCGCCGGGCGCGCCGGCGGCGGGTCGAGGTCAAGCGCGATCTGCAGCCAGTCGGGCTGGCTGCGCAAGCGCGCCGGCGCCGGCATGTCGTAGCGCAGCCCGCCGATGTAGTAGCTGCCGGCGGCGATTGCGAAGTCGTAGGCGGCGACGGCAGCGTCGTCGGGGAAGGTGATGCGGAAGCCGTCGTTCGGCGTGCCTGAGGCGCAGATCACCTCCTGGATGGCGCGGCGCAGCTCCTCGGCGAGGATGTCGGTCGCCTCGTTAAGTTCCGAATCGAGCGGCACCCGGCCCTGCTGCTGGCGCAGGCTGGAATAGTTCTTCGACCGCTGGAATGAGTCTCTTGATATGTCCAAGGATAGCATGGCTCTCTCCCTCAGGTCTCGAAGACAAGCTGGGTGATCGTGTTGATCGCGGTGAATTCGGAAAGCTTGAAGATCAGGTCGTCGCGCTTGATGGCGTCGAGCGTGCGGTTGTGGGCGCCCATCTCGGCGCTGTTCTCGGCGCCGCGGCGCAGGCTCTCGGGCGCGGTCGGCGCGAGCTGCGCGAGGCCCGGGTCGCCGAAGCGGCGCGAGACGAAGAGGTGGTTGGGCATCATCCCGGCGAAGGCGACCGAGCGGTAGGCGTTGGGGATGCCGAGCGCGGCGGTCTCGACGGCGGCAGAGTAGCGCACGCAGCTGCCCTGCGGGTCCTGCGCCGCGAGCGTGCCCTGAACGAGGCTGTCCTCGATCAGGAAGCGCGCCGCCTCGATCCGGCCGAAGAGGGTGGAGCGGGCGATGGCGAGCGTCGCGTGGCGGCCGCGGAAGGCGGGCGCGCCCGGCTCGGCGATGACGATGCTGTCGGTGATCTCGATGCGGTTGGCGCTGCAGCGGTCGGCGGCCTCGGGCGCCTCCTCGATCGGACCGGTGACGCAGCGGTCGATGACCAGGCGGCTGATCGCGCCTTCCAGCACCAGGCGGATCGCAGGGATGACGAAGCTTTCGCCGGCGACATGGCGCGCCCGCAGCCCGCCGGGGTCGAGGGTCACGTGGCGCAGGGTGACGGTGTCGAAATTGCCGGCGAGCACGATCTCGGCCAGCTTCGGCGCGGCGGCGGCGTCGGGCACCGGCGCCTGGCCGGTCTCGAACATCCCCAGCCAGAGCCCGTCGAGTGTCAGGGAGCGGCCCGGCGCGTCGGCATCGATGACGAGCCGCGCCGGCGCGCCGCCGGCGGGCGTGGCCTCGAGCCGGATGTAGGGGCGGGTGCCGTTCGCCGCCTGCACGGCCAGATCGCCGGTCAGCGTCAGGTCGGTGTCGGGCGCGTGCAGCAGGGTGCGGCTGTCGTTGACCTGGTGGATGCCCTCGGCGGGCAGGACGAAGCCGGCGACGGGGTCCGGGTCCCCGGGCGCGGGCGGCGGGTCGGGGAGCGGGGCCGCCTCGGCGGCCGGGGCGAGGCCGGGCTGGCGGTCGTGGGTGCCGGCGCCGACGGGGGCGAAGCGGCCCTCGTGAAAGCGCAGGCTGTAGAGCGCCTCGCCGGCGGCGGGCGGGTCGCCGAGCAGGACGCGGCCGTTCGCCGGATCGACCAGCGCCCTGACCCAGGGCCAGGGGGTGGGCGTGGCGCTTTCCCAGCGCGCGAGGTTGGCTGCGAAGAGCACGCCCGGCCCCAGCAGGTCGGCCTCGGGGTCGGTTCCCAGCGCCAGCGCGAGCGCGTCGTTCACGAGGTTCGCCCGGTTGCTCGAAGGCAGGAGCGCGGTCTCGAGGAGCGCCGCGCCCTCGGCGAGCGTCAGGGCCGCGCCCTTGATCCGCTCGGCCCGCGCGACCAGTGCCGAGGCGGTGCGGAAGACCGCGCCCTCCAGCTGCAGTAGCCCGGCGCCGATGGTGGCGCCGGCGACCGCGGGATCGACCGCGTAGCTGCCGTCGTTGTAGAGCGCGCAGGTGAGCGGCGCGCGCATCTCCCATTCGGCGCCGATCTCGCAGGTGCCGCGCGCCGGGCGGCCGGGGCGGAAGAGCGGGATGTCGCGCCCGGAGGGGTCGAGCGTGTAGTGGGTGGCGTCGAAGCGGTGCGGGGTGACGCCGCGCAACAGTAAGGCCGACTGGCGGAAGACGTGCAGGTTGACTTTGGGGATGTTCCAGCGACCGGAAAGCCCGCGCAGGCGGCGGAAGTCGGGCAGATGCGCTAGGTCGTCGAAGGGGCCGATCAGCACCTCGCCGGCGCGGAAGGCGTTCAGCCGAGCAAGGCCGTGCTGCGGCGTTTGCGTCACCGGTCCGGTTCGCTCGGGGCAGTCGAGCCCGTGGCGCGTGCGCCAGAGCCAGCGGAACGCCTCGACCGGCACCGCGTCCCAACCGGCGATGTCGTCGGCCAGCCGCGCCAGCAGCGCCAGCGTCCCGGCCCGGCGGCGGTAGCCGATGGTGTTGGCAACATCGGCGCGGCGGCCGGCGGTGTTCGCCTCGCTGATCAGCCGCGTGCCGAGAAGCGCGGCGATCTGCGGGATCGCCCAGTCGTCGCAATCGGTGATCGTGCTGTCGGCCCAGAGCCGGTCGATCTGCCGCCGCTCTGCCGCCGCCTGCGAGGCGATCACCTCGACGAAGGCGCGGAGCGCGCCGGGCGAGGCCGCGCGCGCGTCCTCGTCGCGGTAGATGCCGGGTACCAGGCGCCAGATGCGCTCGGCGTAGAAGGCCTCGAACCCGTCATCGGCGGCCGGCCTGGCGATATGGGGTTGCGCGCTCATCTCAGCTTACCGTTATGATTTCGGAAAAATCGAAATATCTGCCGAGCGGCGCCTTCACCGCCCAGTCCATCTCGACCCCGTCAAGGCGCAGCGCGGTGACCGCGGCCACGCCCTGCGTGCGCTGGATCGCCTCGATCAGCGCCGAGCGGTAGAGGACGCCGCCGATGGGCACGCGGCGCAGGGCGAGGAACCCGGTCTCGGGGTCGGCGAGGCGGGAGAGCACCGCGTCGCGGGTCTCGGGGCCGGGATGCCCGGCGGCGATCGCCAGGCTGACGGTCAGCGCACGGTCGACGG
Organism: Paracoccaceae bacterium; assembly: GCA_007131945.1. Taxonomy (GTDB): domain Bacteria; phylum Pseudomonadota; class Alphaproteobacteria; order Rhodobacterales; family Rhodobacteraceae; genus Pararhodobacter. The sequence continues at coordinate 7,675 of SLPP01000010.1, forward strand.
GTTCGGCGGTGCGGACGGCGACGGGGGTGTCCTCGGCGGCCATCGTGCGCAGCCAGACGGCGAGCGCGTCGGCATCGAGCCCGCCGTCCTCGACCACCCAGAGCTTGACCACCGCGCGCTGGCGGCGCCGGTCCCAGGCCCAGCCGGCGGCGACGTTCAAGACGCCGGGGAAGGTCCGGGCCAGCGCCGCGAAGTCCTGCACCGAGACCGCCCGGCCCAGCGTCAGCGCCGATTTCGGCGCGTTGGTGCGGATCTCCTCGGGCGGCTCGGCATCGGCACCGCCGGTCAGCGGTAGGGCGTTGTCGATGCGTTTGACGCCCTTCACCGGGTTCACCATCTGTCGGATCGTGCCCGGCGGCGGCTTCGCCGCGCCGGCGCCGAAGCGGTAGCTGGCGGTGACGTTGTCCTGCCCCGAGGGCGGCCGCGCGCCGCGCTCGCCGTCGCCGAAGACGACCCAGCTGTTGCCGTCGGCGTCGGTCTCGAGCATATACCAGCGGTCCTGCGGCCCCGCCGCGAAGAGCGTCTCGTGGCGCTGCCATGCGATGTTGTCGACGCGGACCTCGAGCAGCGGGCGGATGCCGGTCGTGCTGGAGGCATCCTCGATCCAGCTCAGCGGCGCCTTCTTCAGCTTGAAGCGGTTTTCGGGGCGGGTCGCGTCGGCCGAGCCCAGCACCTCGCGCGCGACGCTCTCGCCGCGCACGGCGGTGACGAGGTTGCCGAAGAGATGCGCCGGGGTGCGGATCTCGGGGCCGGCGGGCGCGCCGCCGGCATCGGGGGAGAAGACGGGATCGCCGGTCGCCGGCGCGCGCGTCACCTGCCCAGCGAGCCGCGCCCCGCGCCCGCCGGCGCCGCGCAGCACGAAGGCGCTGCTGACCGGGGTGGCGGCGGCGGGTCCGGTCGCCACCAGCCGGGTGCCGGCGCCCAGTTCGTCTGGCGTCAGGCTGGTGCGCGCGGGGGCGGTCATCCGGCCGACTGCGACCGGGTGGAAATGCAGCCGCCACACGGTCGTGGCGGTCAGCGTGAGCCCGGCGATGGCGGGCAGGTCGACGACGCTCGCCGGGGCGAGCGCCTCGGTGTCGGACCCGGTCGGCACGGTGACCTCGGTCTTGCGGGCGCAGGCGATCCGGAAGGGATGGAGCGTGCCGCCGACCTCGAGCACCGCCGGGTCGTCCTTGCGCAGTTGCGGGTAGACGCCGTCGAGAACCAGCGCAGCGGAGGAGAAGCTGTGGCCGAAGGGGCTGCGCGCCGCGGTCAGGCCCATCAGCCGCAGGTCGAACCCGGTGATATCGGCGCCTTCGGCGAGCGCCAGTGGTGTCTCTAGCTCGACCTCGACGTAGCGCCCGCCATCGGGCCCGACATGCGCGCGGGTGCCGGCGATCGGGCTGGCGTGCAGCGGCGTGCCGCCGTCGCGCACGACCAGCATCCCGCGCTTCGGCACGCCGCTGTCGCCGGCGGGCACGAGGATGCGACCGGGCCAGTCGCTGCCGGCGACGGGCGCCAGCGCCCAGCGGTTACGCGCGGCGTCGAGTTCGTGCGGCGCGATTGTCTCGAAGACCTGGGGCGGCTCGTCGTCGAAGGCCTCGGAGCGGAAACCGGCGCCGGCCGGCACGATGACCGGGTCGGCGCCCTCGACCTCGGCGACGAGGAGCGCGGTGGCCGAGGTCGCCGGCCGCGGGCGGTAGCCGAGAAGCCGGATGATCCGCGCCGCGCTGACCGGGCGCAGGGCGCCGGGCAGGAAGAATTCCTCGGTCAGGCGGGCATCGTAGAAGCGGGTAACGTCGAGCACGTAGGCCCACATCTCAAGCAGCATCCGGCCCGGGTCGCCCTCGGCCTCGGCGGTCCAGCCGGCAAGGCCCGGGTGGCGCGCGACCGCGCGCAGGAGGGCGGCGCGGAACTCCCCGTAGCCCATGTCCTGGCCGGGCAGGTCGGCGAGGCCCGAGGGCATCGGCGGGCAGTCCGGCGGCAGTCTGTCGTCGCAGCGGCAGGTGGGCATCATCCGCCTCCGTGGACCGAGATTTCGACATAGCCGCGCTCGGGGCGGGCGGGGTCGTTGGCGAGCTGCAGGATCTGGTGCGGGGCGACCTCGATGCGCGCCGGCATCGGTTCGAAGTCATGCCAGCCGCGGCGGCGCAGGCGGATCGCCTCGACCCCGCGCACCCCCGGCACGCCCTGGACCGTCGCCTCGAGCGTCGAACGCAGCAGCGCGGTGCCGAAGGTGAAGTTGTCGGGGTGGAAGAAGTTCTGCGCCGGCCGGCCGCGGGTCAGGCGGTCGGCGATGCGGCGGGTGAGCGCGCTCGCCGAGGCGTCGGGCTCGAGGCAGACCTCGATCTGCAGGTCGAGCGGCACGTGGTCGGGATCGCGCAGGCAGACGGCGCGCCCGGCCTGGCGGATGCAGTCGAGCTCGGCCTCGATCTCGGCGCGCAGGGCGGGGCTCAGCTCGGTCGTGCCGACCGGGTCGACGGCGACGATGTCGGTGGTCCAGCTGCCGGTCCAGCGGGCGCTGGCATTGGCCTGCTGGATCGTCGGCCGGCGTTCGAGGATGGCGCGGTAGTCCTCGGCCCGCACGGCGCGCAGGAGGATCGCGCGGAACGCCTCGGGCGCGTTCTGGCGGATGCGGGAAAGGCTTTCGGCGGCGCGGGCCGAGGTGATCGGGTAGGGATTGGTGACCCATCCGGCGCCCGGCATGCCCGGCACCGGGGGGTCGGTCGGATCGACGGGATCGGACAGCCGCGTCACCGTGTCGGCGGGCAGGTTGGCATCGGTTCCGGGCGCGGTCAGGTAGCGCGCGCGCAGGATCGTGCCCTCGGCCGGGGCGATGCCGAAGGCGCGGTCGCCGAAGCGCAGCGAGAAGCCGGCATTGCCGGAATAGTCGGACAGCGCCACGTCGCCCGCGGGCTTGAAGAAGCGCGCCACCTCGGACCACATGCCGGGCTCGACGGTGAAGGCGCGGTCCTCGGCATCGGCGTCGAGGATGCTGCTCACGTAGCGCCAGACCTGCGCCGCCGGGGCGGGATCGAAGGCGACGGCGTCGGGCAGGCCGAGGTCGGGTTCGACCTCGACCAGCGACAGCAGCGGTTGCGCCTGTCCGCTCGATCCGTCCCAGGCGAGGCCGTCCGCCTCGGTCGCGGCCAGCCCTTGGCGCAGGACGCGCCCGCGCGCGCCGGCCGAGCAGGCGCCCTGGCGCTCGACTGCGCGCGGCAACTCCAGGATGCGGCGCATCTGGTAGGCGTCAGCGCCGGCGTGGCGGGTGCGGAACGCGGCATCGCTGCCGACGCGGAAGATCTCGTCCACGGTCTGCCCGGCGATGGCGCGGACGAGGTTGAGATGCGCGACCGCCTTGGCAATGGGCATCTGGAACGGCAGCGCCTCGGCCCGGTCCCAGGCGATCTGGGCGACGGTGCGCGGCGGCGTGGCCAGCGTGTCGGTCCAGGCCTCGACCCGGACCGGGGTGACGGTCCAGGCCCGGTCGGGTTCGCCCGCATCGCCGCGGCCCGAGCGCAGGACGATCCGCCGCCCGACCCAGACATCCGCCGGGTCGGCGAGCGCCACGCCGTCGGGCGTGGTCGTCGGGTCCGAACTGTCGGGGGGCGCGATGTCGAACAGCGCCTCGGTGGCGCCGATCTCGAGGCAGGGGGTGTCGCTGTCGGCCAGGTAGAGCGGCACGGCGTTCCAGTCGGGGTGAAGCCAGATGCGTTCGATGGCCTCGAAGGGGATGGCGCCGGTATCGGCGCGCAGGGCGAAGGCGCGGTCGGGCGGGTCGGTGGCCAGCGGATCGCGCGGCCGCGAGAAGCGCGCCGGACCGGTCAGCCCGACCGCCAGGTCGGTGACCGCCGCTTGGCCATGGTCGATGGCGTAGTCGACGAGCCGCGCCAGGTCGCGGATGCTGCGGGTCTGCGTCGCGGTCTCGAGATAGGCCTCGAGCGCGTGGCGATCCTGCCGGTAGGCGAATTCGTCACCGAGATGGGCGAGGATCTCCAGGAGCATCATCGCCTGGTCGGCCTCGACGCGCGCCTCCCACTGCGGGTAGTGGGTGGCGGCGAAGTCGAGAAGCGCGCCGCGCAGGCTGGTGAAGTCGCGCGCGAGGTAGTCGATGGCGACCTCGGGCAGGTCCTCCTCGGGGCAGGTGCAGAGGCTCTTGCAGTCGAGCCCGGTGGGGCAGCCCTGCTTGAAGCGGAAGGGCTGCGCGGCGAAGACGCGGTCGACGGCGGGGTGGTCGTAGCGGAAGGCGAAGACCGCGTCCGAGCCGGGGCCGGGGACGTCGATCTGCAGCACCGTGCGGGTGACGCCGTTGACCGTCACGGCGATCCAGTCGGCGGCGGTGACGGGGATGCGCTCGCCGGTGGCGGCGGCGGTGATCGACATGCCGGCGGTGTCGGCGGGGGCGAAGGTGGCGGCTTCGGGAATACGCGGCGTGGCCGGGGCGCCGGGCTCGCGCAAAAGGTCGGGATCGACGATGAAGAAGACGTGCAGCCGGTCCTGCGTGGTGTGGTCGACCACCTGCACGAAGTCGATGCCGGTCAGCGCCGGCGGGGCGGTCTGGCGGCAAAGGCGCGTGCGGCGGTCGAGTTCGGACATCAGAGCGCGACCTCCACGTTGAGGAACCGCCGCTCGCCGCGGGCGATCAGCGTGTATTCGACGTCGATCCACAGCGTCGCCTCCTCGGCGCGAAGCTCGATCGCTTCGGTGCGGATGAAGTCCGACAGCCAGCGGTCAAGCGCCTGGTAGATCAGCGCCCGGCCGTAGGTGGCGGCGGCGGGGTTGTTGGGCGCGAAGACCATGCTGCGGATCTGGGCGCCGAAATCGGGCCGGTTGATCCGCTCGCCGAGATTGGTCAGCAACACCTGCCTGATGAGCTGCACGACATAGGCCTCGTAGTCGCGCTCGGCCCGGATGCGGCCGGCGCCGCGGTCGATGGTGAAGGGAAAGGCGATCGCGTCGAGTTCGGCCATCAGAGCGCCCTCACGCGGGTATCGGCCTGCACGATCATCAAAGGCCCCGAGGTGCCGGAGACGAGGCTGGGGGCGACGCCGACGCCGATCGAAGTCTGGTGGATCGCCGGGATGCCGTTGATCCGGCAGCGCAGCGCGCCCAGCGTCCAGATGCCGCTCGTGGTCACGCCGGTGAAGGTCAGCACGTCGGTCTGGATGCCGATCGCGCCCGGCGCCGCCCGGACGCGGCTGTTGGCGCTGACCCTGGCGATGGCGGGCACGGCGAGTGCGTCGTGCACGCCGCCCGGGATGCTGTCCACGTACTGGCCCATGATTCCCCCCTCACGTCACCGAGAATGCGCCGTTGTTGACATCGAAGCCGCTGGCGCCGAGCGAGGTGGTGCTTCCGTTCGCCCGCGCGGTGACCTCGGCGGCCTCGAAGGTGATGCCGCCCGCGCCGATGGTGACGGCCGATCCGTCGGCGGTCTCGATGGTGACCGTTCCGGTGGCATCGTCGATGCGCAGGCTGGCGCCGTCGGTGCGCCAGAACTTGACCGAGGGATCGGCATCGGCGTCGGCGATCTGCCCGTCCGACCAGAAGCAGCCGACCCAGATCGGGAACGAGGGATCGCCGCCCTCGAACTCGACCCAGACGCCGGCGCCCACGGGCGGCAGGGCGAAGAAGCCGACGCCGGCGCCGGCATAGGGCACGCAGGGCAGCGCCCAGACCGCCTGATCGCCCATCACCGCCGGCACCCGGACCTGCAGGCGGCCGCGGCCCTGCGCGTCGCTGTTCGCGACCACGAAGCCCCGATATTTGCCGAAGAAGCGGTCCTGCAGCACCGCGTAGAGTTCCTCGACCTCGCGCATGTCGTTCATGTGCCCGCTCCGACGAAGTTCGATCGCAGTTTCACGTCCATCAGGTGGTCGGCGCCGTTGACCACATGGGTGACCGACTTCACCTGGTAGGGGATCGACCAGGCCGCGCCGGCGCCCTCGACCCGGACGATCTCGTGCGGGGTCAGCACCGCGCCGAGCATGTGCGCCGAGGTCGAGACGGTGCCCTCGACGAACCAGCTGGCGGCGCGCAAGGCGGCCTCCTGCCGGCGGCGCTGGTCCTCGCCGCCGCCGGGGCCGGTGACGGCGATGGTGCGCGTGACGCCGTCGATGGCGGTGATCGTCGGACCGTCGCCCTGGGTTGCGGGGGCGGACTGTGAACTGGCGCTGTCGGTCTCGCCGGCGGCCGCATCGACGCCCTGGCTCCGGCCGGCGTTCGGGCGTTCGCTGTCGATCTCGGCGGTAAAGGAGTTGACGTTCGGGCAGCGGTCGCCTTGGACATTGACGCGCAGAGTCGGCGCGTCGTCGCCGGGGCTGAGGGCAAACTCGCCGATGTCGAACGGCACCCCCTCGGCCACCGGCGGCGAGATGCGGAAATGCGCGGTTTCGGCGATCTCGACGCGGCCGGTCAGCGGATCGGGGCTGCCGGGCGCGTAGCCGATCCAGAAGTCGACGCCGTTCTCGCTGGCGATCTTGTTGAGGAAGGCGAGATCGGTGCCGCGCTGGTTGAGCGGCTCCTGCTCGGTCCAGGTCCGGCCCTCGACATTGGCGATGTCGGGCGCGAAGTCGTAGGAGGTGAGCACGCTCTCGACGATCCGCGCCTCGGGGCCCGACCAGTTGGCCTGCACGGTGCTCCTGTCCATCTCGACCTGGCGGCCCTCGCCATGCGCCTCGACCCAGGAGCCCGGGCCGCCGAGCTGCATCGAGGACTTGAGCCGGGTGATCCGCCCGCGCACCAGGCAGATCGCCCGGTTGCCGCTGGGCACCAGCACGCTGAGCATGGTGTTGGCGGCGATCTCGGGGCGGCCCTGGACGGCGGGGGTGTCGCCGCAGAGGTCGTCCTCGAAGCGCACGGCGAAGCGGGTGGGCTTGTTCAGCTCCTGCTCGACGCGCACCTCGGCGACCCATTGCGCGAGGCTCTCGGGCAGGGGGGCGTTGTCGTCGCCGAAGAGGATCGCGGCGCCGAAGGGCATGGGTCACTCCTTGCGCGGAATGCGCAGGCGCCGGCGCTCGTCGAGCAGTTCAGCGCCCATCGCGTCGTTGAGCCGGGCGATGCGCCAGAAGGCGGTCGGATCGCCCAGGTAATGCGCCGCCAGGTGGTCGAGGCGCTGGTCGTCGCGGCGCAGATGCTCGCCCAGTTCGCGCCCCGGCGGGATCTCGGCGGGCGAGAGCGCCTGCACCTCGCGCCCCTGCCGGTCGGTGGCGCGATAAACGCGGGCGTACCTGACGTAGCGGCTGTTGCGGTCGAAACGGGACATCGGTCTCCTTTCAGAAGGGCAGCGCGCCGATCGCGGTCTGCGCGGTGTTGGCGATGTTGAGAAGTGCCAGCGCATCCTCCTGAGCCTTGGTGAAGTTGTAGGTGGCGGTGGCGACGCCGCTGGCGGCGGTCTCGCGGCACTTGAAGACATCCGGGGTCAGCACCGTCATCTCGAGCGTGACCGCGGCCTGCAGCGGGTAGAGCAGCGGGCTGAACTCGGTGATCTCTACCGAGAAGGTGGTCAGCCGCACCGGGTAGATGATGCCGGGGCCGAGAATTAGCAGGACGATCGGCACGGTCGGCCGCGCCATTGCCGCCGGCGCGCCGCCGCCGAGCGCGCCGGCGCTCTGCACGAGGTCGCCGAGCAGCCCGGCGCTGGGCTGGGTGAGCTTCTTCAGCGCCGCGATCTGCGCCGCGATGCCGGTGCCGACGGCGAGCGGATTGCCTGATTCCATCCCGTTGGTGGCATCGAGTTCGAGCGTGAAGGTGAACTTCTCCTGCGGCGCGTAGGGTTGCACCGTCGGTGCCTGTGCACCGCGGTTCTTGTCGTCGACGGCGAACGGGTTCCAGGGCTCGAGGCTGCGGGTGATCTTCGCGGGATTGTACTCGAAGGCGACGATGTTCGGCACGACGCCGATGATGTCCTCGACCAGCTGGACGAGAGCACCGGGCATGACCTTCGGCGAGCCGCTGTAGCCGCTAGGCGACATGATCCGCCTCCGTCCTTGCGGGGCCCGCGCGCTGCGCCGCCAGTTCGGGGGGCAGGCCGCGCCCCTCCTTGCGCAGCTCGCGCGCAATCCCGGCCAGGAGATGCGCCGCGCTCAGATCCGCGCCCGCCCGGCGCGCGGCGCAATGCGCGCTCAGCATCGCCGACTTGATCTGCGCCGGCGACAGGTCGCAGCGCTTCGCGCAGGACTCAAACGCGGGGGCGAGCGAAACGAGCGCCGCCGGCGGTACGAAGAGCGCCGCGAAATGCCGCCACAGGCGGGCGCGCTCGGCCTCGCTCGGGCGGTGGAAGTCGATCGCGTGGCGGATGCGGCGGAAGAAGGCGTCGTCGATATTGCCGCGCTTGTTGGTGGACAGGATCACCGGCCCATCGTGCTCTTCGGTCAGCTGCAGCAGGTGGCTGGTGTCGGCATTGGCGTGCCGGTCGTGGCTGTCCTTCATCTCGGTGCGGCGGGCGAAACAGGCGTCGGCCTCGTCGAAGAACAGGATGCAGCCGAAGCGGCGCGCCTCGGCGAAGGCGCGGCTGAGGTTCTTCGCGGTCTCGCCGATGTACTTGCTGGTCACGCGCGAGAGGTCGACGACCAGCAGCGGCAGGCCGAGCTCGGTCGCGACGCATTCCGCGGCCATGGTCTTGCCGACGCCGGGCGGGCCGCTGAACAGCGCCGTCGGCGCGGCCTCGCGGCGGTAGAGACGGGCGAGTTCGGGCCGCGCCATCAGCTCGTCCTGCATCCGCGCCTCGGCGGCATAGTCGCGCAGGGCGTCCAGCGTCTCCGGGCTGAGGACCATATCGTCCCAGCCGAGCGTCGGATGGCGGATGCGGCCGATGCCGGCAAGCTCGCTGCGCGCGCGCTGATCGAGCATCCGCGCGGCGAGGTCGGGGCGGGCGCGGGCGAGGGGGGCGACGCGCCCGATCTCGGCGCGCGAGGCGGTGCGCAGTGCGAGCGGAATCGGCGCGGCGGCGCCGGCGAGCCGCGTCCAGAGCGCCCGGCGGTCGGCCGGCGCAAGCGGCGCCATCGGCA
>SLPP01000041.1 GCA_007131945.1 Paracoccaceae bacterium
GGCGCCTCGACCTCGGGCGCGCAGAGCGTGTCGGCGACGGTCGCCTTCGACATGCCGGCCAGCGTGACGATGTCGCCGGCCTCGGCCGCCTCGATCGGCTGCTGGGCGAGGCCGCGGAAGGCGAGGATCTTGGTCACCCGGAACTGCTCCAGCCGCTCGCCGGTGCGCGAGAGCGCCTTGAGCGTCTCGCCCACCCGCACGGTGCCGGATTCGACCCGGCCGGTGAGGATCCGGCCGAGGAACGGGTCGGCCGAGAGCGTCGTCGCCAGCATCCGGAACGGCGCGTCGATCTGCGCGAGCTGCGCCGGCGGCGGCACATGCGCGACGATCAGATCGAACAGCGCCGCCATGTCCTGCCGCGGCCCGTCGAGCTCGGCATCGGCCCAGCCGTTGATGCCGCTGGCGTAGAGCACGGGGAAGTCGAGCTGGTCGTCGTCGGCGCCGAGATTGGCGAAGAGATCGAAGACCTCGTTCAGCGCCCGGTCGGGCTCGGCCGCGGGCTTGTCGACCTTGTTGAGCACGACGATCGGACGCAGCCCCAGCGCCAGCGCCTTGGAGGTGACGAATTTCGTCTGCGGCATCGGCCCCTCGGCGGCATCGACCAGGAGGCAGACACCGTCGACCATGCTGAGGATGCGCTCGACCTCGCCGCCGAAATCGGCGTGGCCGGGCGTGTCGACGATGTTGATGCGCACGCCCTTCCACTCGACCGAGGTCGCCTTGGCGAGGATGGTGATGCCGCGCTCGCGCTCGATGTCGTTCGAATCCATCGCCCGTTCGGCCACCGCCTGGCCGGCGCGGAAGGCGCCCGACTGCTTGAGAAGCTCGTCGACGAGCGTCGTCTTGCCGTGATCGACATGCGCGATGATCGCGATGTTGCGAAGTTCCATGAAGCGGTGCTCCCGATGCTGCGGTGCCGCGATAGCAACTCGGCCCGCCCTTGGCCAGCGCCAGCGCGCGGCAAGGGGCGCGTTTTCCGCGACGGGCGCGGTGATCGGGCGCGGCAGGCCCCTTCAGGTGCCGATGTAGCGGTCGCGGCGGTGGTTGATGCCGATGATCGCGTTGACCACCGCCGCGCCGAGAAGCGACCAGAGGACGAGATCGGGCGAGAGCACCAGGAGCGCGGCGGCGAAGAGCGCCGCGTCGAAGCCCAGCTGCACCCAGCCCGCGCGCCAGCCCAGCCGCTCCTGCGCCAGAAGCGCGACGATGCCGACGCCGCCGAGGCTCGCGCCGTGGCGGAAGATCGCGAGCAGCCCCGCCCCGGTGACCGCGCCGAAGAGGATCGCCGCCAGCGCCGGGTGCAGCACCTCGACCTGCACGAGTTGCGGCGAGAGCACGGCGAAGAGCGAGAGGAGCGCGACGGCGGCGAAGGTCATCAGCGTGAAGCGCGCGCCCATCCGGGCAAGCGCGAGCGCGTAGAAGGGGATGTTGATGACAAAGAAGATCGGCCCGAAACCCCAGCCGGTGACGTAGGAAAGGAGCACCGCGAGCCCCGCGGTCTGCCCGGTCACCAGCCCCGCCGAGGTCAGCACGACCAGCCCGAAGGCGCACATGAAGGTGCCGAAGAGAAGGCCCTGCGTGTCCTCGAACGGGCTGTGCTGCATCGCGGTCAATGCAGGGCCGAGTCGGAGAAGACGTTGATCACCACGATCCCGGCGATGATCATGGCGATGCCGACGACCGCCGGCATGTCCAGTCGCTGGCCGAAGACGAGATAGCCGATCGCCGCGATCAGGCAGATGCCGAGCCCCGACCAGATCGCATAGGCAACGCCGACGGGGATGTATTTCAGAACCAGCGCGAGCAGGTAGAAGGAGAACCCGTAGGCCACGACGACGAGGATCGACGGCCCCAGCCGCGAGAATTGCTGGCTGGCCTGCAGCGCGGTCGTGCCGATCGTCTCGAAGAGGATGGCGACGCCGAGAAAGAACCAGTGCATGCGACCCTCCCCGGTTGACGCCCCGGCTTCGCACCTTTCGGCAGCCGGGGCAAGCCGGGCTCAGCCGCGGCGCGGCGCGAGGCGGGCGAGGAACTCGACCAGGGCGGCGACGGCCCGGCCCATCACCTCGGGCGGGCAGTATTCGGCCGGGTTGTGGCTGATCCCGTCGCGGCAGGCGAGGAACAGCATCGCCACCGGGCAGAGATCGGCCATGGCCGAGCTGTCATGCGTCGCGCCCGAGGCGAGCCGCCGCCCTGCCCCGCCGGTCGCCCGGATCGCCGCTTCCAGCGCGTCCTGCAGGCCGGGGTCGCAAGGCGTGGCGGGCTGGGCATAGGTGCGGCTCATCTCCAGCCCCAGACCGCGCGCCCCGGCGATCCGCCGCGCCTCGGCGGTGAGCTCGGCGCCGGCGGCCTCGCGCAGCGCGTCCGCGGGGGCGCGGATCTCGACCGTCAGATCGACCGCGCCGGGCACGGCATTGACCACCCCGGGCTGCACGCGCAGGGCGCCGACCGTCGCCAGCAGCCCCTCGGTCGCCCGCGCCCGCGCCTCGACCGCGGTGACCAGTTCCGCCGCGCCCGCCAGCGCGTCGCGGCGCAGCGCCATCGGCACCGTGCCGGCATGCGCCGCCTCGCCGGTCAGGCGGGCCGAATGCCGCTCGATGCCGCAGATCGCGGTGACGACGCCCAGCGCCTCGCCCTCGGCCTCCAGCACCGGGCCCTGCTCGATATGGCACTCGATCCAGCCCATGATCCCCGCCGGGTCGCGCCTGAGCCCGGGCAGCGCGTCGGGGTCGAGGCCGAAATCCGTCATCGCCCGGCGCAGGCTGATCCCGTCGGCGTCGGTCAGGTCGAGCGCCGCCATGTCGAAGCTGCCGGCCAGCGCCCGCGGCCCCATCAGCGCGGTCGGGAAACGCGCGCCCTCCTCGTCGGCGAAGGCGAGAAGCTCCACCGCGAAGGGCAGCGGACGCTCGCGCAGCGCGCCGAGCGCCAGCGCCGGCAGCACGATCCCCATGATCCCGTCATAGGCGCCGCCCTCCCGCACGCTGTCCTGGTGCGAGCCCATCAGCAGCACCGGCGCCCCCGCGGGCCCGTCGCGGCGGCCGATCAGCGTGCCGGCGGCGTCCATCGTGACGTCGAGCCCCGCCGCCTGCATCAGTTCGGTGAGCAGCGGCAGGACGCGGCGGTGTTCCTCGGAAAAAGGCATCCGCGTGACGCCGGGCCCGGGCTCGGAGATCTTGGCCAGGCGGTCGATCCAGCTTGCGGCCTCGGCGCCCCGGTTCGTTGCGTCATGCATGGCAGCGCTCCGGGTCGGTGCGCACCGGCAGGCCCGCCACCCAGCGGGCATAGTCGGGTTCGCGGGCGCGGGTGAGAAGCGCCTCCAGCGCCGGCAGCGGCGCGTCGGACCAGTCGATGCGCAGATCGAGCGGCGGCTCGGTGTCGCAGACGATGAGCAGCGCCGCCGAGAGATGCCCGCGCGTGTCGCCCCCCGTCGTCTCGGCGGCCTCGAGCGCGGCGAGGAGCCGGTCGACCATCAGCCCGCCGGCCGCCAGGAAGGCGTCGCGGGCGGCGGACAGCACTTCGGGCCCCTTCAGGATGTTGCCCGCGACCACCAGATCCGGCCCGACCAGGTGGCCCTTCCAGTCGTCGTTGCTGCCGCCGGTGAAGGCGCCGACCGTGCCCGAGCGGCAGACGAGGCTCATCTGCCGCCAGTCGCGCCCGTCGTCGCCGGCGGTCACCCGATCGACGACATGCTGCGCGTCCTGGTCGCTGCGCAGCGCGTCGAAGGCGGCATCGGCCCAGATGGTCGAGGGCTTCTCGCCCTGCGTCGCGGCGATGCCGGTGCGCGAATCACCGCGCAGCACCCAGGCGCCGACGCAGAGATTGCCGGTCAGCGCGGCGCCGCCCAGCAACCCGGTCTCCGGATCGCGGGCCAGAATCGAGACGGTCACGGATTTCCCTCCCTCCTGCGCGACGGATGCGCAAACGAATCCTTTCCAGATTGCAAATTATCATGATAAATTGCCCGAAGCGAGACCCACGAAGCGAGATCAACAGGGAGAACCGACATGCCCGTCCATCTGACCCGTCGCGGTGCGGCGCTGCTGACCGCCACCTTCCTCGCCACCTCGGCGCTGGTCGCGCCCGCCGCGGCGCAGACCCCGCCCGGCGTCCTCGTCGTCGGCCAGATCGCCGAGCCGCAGGCGCTCGACCCGCATGCGGTGACGGCGGTCAACGACTTCCGCATCCTGATGAACCTCTATGACGGGCTGGTGCGCTACGCGCCGGGCACGCTGGAGGTGGAACCCGCCCTCGCCGAATCCTGGGAGATCAGCGAGGACGGGACCGTCTATACCTTCACCCTGCGCGAGGGGGTGAGTTTTCACGACGGCGCGGCCTTCGACGCCGAGGCGGTGGTCTGGAACTTCGAGCGGATGCTCGACGAGGATCACCCGATGCACGAGGCGACCGGGCCGTTCCCGCTCAGCTTCTTCTTCTCGGCGATCGAGACGGTCGAGGCGCTGGACGCGCGCACCGTGCGCTTCACGCTGAACGAGCCCTACGCGCCGTTCCTCTCGAACCTCGCCTATCCGACCGGGCTGATCGTCTCGCCCGCCGCGGTCGAGGCGCATGGCGCGGATTTCGGCCGCAACCCCTCGGGCACCGGGCCCTTCATGTTCCAGGAATGGCGCTCGAACGAGCGCGTCACGGTGGTGCGCAACCCCGACTACTGGGA
>SLPP01000086.1 GCA_007131945.1 Paracoccaceae bacterium
CCCTTGCGCAGCTGCTCGTCGGTGAGAAACAGCAGATTCTCGCCCGTCGTGCCGGTATCGGCCATCCGCTCGTGCCCCGTCTTCGCGTCCGTTCGCGGAAATCTTCCGATCCGCCGGCCTGTTTTATGTCAGTCTTGTTGACTTTCCAAGAATCAATTGCTAGCCGTGGCGCGAATTGGCGCAAGAAAATGTCCGCATCGGACCTATCGGGCGCAACATTCGAAAACAGAGGGGGCGGCGATGGCCGGATATGACGATCGGGACGGGTTCATCTGGATGGATGGCGCGCTGGTGCCCTGGCGCGAGGCAAATGTCCACATCCTGACCCATGCGCTGCACTACGCCTCGTCGGTCTTCGAGGGCGAGCGCTGCTACAACGGCAGGATCTTCAAGAGCCGCGAGCATTCCGAGCGGCTCTTGGAATCGGGGCGGCTGCTCGACATGCCGATCCCCTGGTCGGTCGACCAGATCGAGGCGGCGAAGGCCGAGGTGCTGAAGGCCAACGACCTGACCGAGGCCTATCTCCGCGCCGTCGCCTGGCGCGGCGCCGGCGAGGACATGGGCGTCGCGTCGCGCCGCAACCCGGTGCGGCTGGCGATCGCCGCCTGGGAATGGGGCGCCTATTACGGCGACGCCAAGATGCAGGGCGCGCGGCTCGACATCGCGAAATGGAAGCGCCCCTCGCCCGAGACGATCCCGACCGCGGCCAAGGCGGCGGGGCTCTACATGATCTGCACGATGTCGAAACACGCCGCCGAGGAGAAGGGCTGCTCGGACGCGCTGTTCATGGACTGGCGCGGCTACGTCGCCGAGGCGACGGGGGCGAACGTCTTCTTCGTGCGCGACAACGAGGTGCATACGCCGATCGCCGACGCGATCCTGAACGGGATCACCCGGCAGACGGTGATCGGGATGCTCGGGGACATGGGCGTGAAGGTCCACGAGCGCCACATCCTGCCCGAGGAACTCGCCGGCTTCCAGCAGTGCTGGCTGACCGGCACCGCCGCCGAGATCACGCCGGTGGGGCAGATCGGCGAGTACCACTTCCAGGTCGGCGAGCTGACCCGCAACGTCGCCGCCGCCTACGAGAAGCTGGTGCGCAGCTGACCGGGCGGCGGTCGCGGCCCGCCTCTGCGGCCGGCGCCCTGGCGATCGGGCGACGCCCCTGACGCCATCGCCGGCGGCGTCCTCCGCCCTCGCGCGATCGGCGGCGTGCCGCGGACGGCGATTTCGTGCTATGGTGACGGTTGCAGCGACACCTGCCGATCGGGTCCGGTGATGCCTCACGCCGTCTTGCGAGCGATCTTTCTGGGAACGGGCATCTTCTACCTGGTTCTGGCGGTCGGCTTCGGCCTGCGTCTGCCGGCGGTGACCGGGCTCTGGTTGTGGGAGGACACGCGGCTTTCGCATCTCTTCATCGGTTCGGTTCTGGCCGCGCTGTCCGCGGGTGCGCTGTGGACCGCGTGGAGCGGGCGCCTCCGCGCCGCCACCCCGTCGCTGATCGGGCTTTCGCTCGCCTTCCTCGCCTCGGGCCTCTATCTGCTGATCCTCGCCGTCGAGGGAACGGCGCCGCAGGTGCTACCGCATGCGCTCGGCTATCTGCTCGCCGCGGCGATCGCCTGGCTTCTGCTGGCGGCGATGCGCGACCAGCCACCCGATGCCCGGCCGATCACCGCCCTGGTGCGCTGGTCATGCGTGCTCTATGCGATCACGCTCGCCACCGCCGGGGCGGCGCTGGTCGCGCGTTTTCCCAACGTCTTTCCCTGGCCGCTCTCGCCCGGCTCGTCGGTCGTGTTCGGCTTCACCTTCCTCGGCCTCGCCGCGGTCTATGCGCTGACCGCGCTGCGGGGTGGCGCGGGGGCGGCGACGGTGGCGATGGCCGGCTTCCTCGCCTACGACATCGTGCTGCTGCCGCCGTTTCTCGGTCATTTCGCCAATGTCGCCCCCGAGCGGCTGCCCAGCCTGACGATCTATACCGCGGTGCTCGTCTACAGCGCGGTGGTCGCCGCCCATTACCTGCTCACCGAACGCTCGGTTCGCGCGCGCCAAGCCTGACTTCCCGCGACCATGCGGTTCACCGACAGGCGCCGCGCCGGCGGGATCGCGCCGCCGCTCCGAACCGCGCCGCCTCAGCCGACGAAGGCCTTCTCCACCACGTAGTCGCCCGGCGCGGCATTCGAGCCCTCGCGCAGCCCCCAGCCGTCGAGCAGCGCGGCCATGTCGCGGTTGAAGGCAAGCGAGCCGCAGACCATCACCCGGTCGGTCTCGGGTGCGAGCGGACCGGGCTGGCGCAGCTCGGCGAAGACGCGCCCCGAGGCGAGCAGATCGGTGATCCGCCCCATCCGAGGCGAGGTCTCGCGCGTCGTCGTCGGGTGGTAGTGCAGCCGCTCGCCGACCATGCCGCCGATCAGCGGGTCGGATTTCAGCCCGCAGATCACCTGCCGCCCATAGGCCAGCTCCGCCGCCGTCCGGCAGGCATGCATGACGACGACGCGGCGGTAGCCTTCCCAGGTCGCCGGATCGCGCAGCAGGCTCGCGAAGGGCGCGAAGCCGGTGCCGGTCGCCAGCAGCCACAGCCGCCAGCCCGGCCGCAGCGCATCGAGCACCAGCGTGCCCACCGGCTTCGGCCGCAGGATGACCGGATCGCCCGGCCGGACATGCTGCAGCTTCGAGGTCAGCGGCCCGTCCGGCACCTTGATCGAGTAGAATTCGAGCTCGTCGTCCCAGGCCGGCGAGGCGATGGAATAGGCGCGCAGCAGCGGCCTGCCGTCCGCGCCGGGAAGTCCGAGCATGACGAATTCGCCCGAGCGGAAACGCAGGCTGCGCGGCCGCGTCACGCGGAACGAGAACAGCCGGTCGGTCCAGTGGGTGACCGCGGTCACCACCTGCAGGTCGGTGCGCAGCGCCTGGTTCATGCCCCCCTCCGCCTGAGCTTCGCGCGGTAGTCGTGGTCGCGCCAGTTGGCGCGCGCGCGCCACTGGTCCTCGGGCTGGCGCGCGGCGAGGGCGGCGTCGATCTCGACCTCGTCGAAGCCCGACCGCCGCGCCATCGCGTACTGATCGGCGATGACATGGCCCTGCGCGCGCAGCCTTCCGGCGAATCCCATACGCCGAAGACGTGACGCCAGTGTGAAACCGCGCCCGTCGCTGAAGGCGGCGAAATGGATGCGGATCGCCGCGAGGCGCTCCAGATGCGGGCGCAGCGCCTCGGGGTCGGCATCGGCCGGCAGGTCGAGACCGGCCGCATCCTCCGGGGCCTCGGCCCAGCCCTGGCGCCAGTCGTCGGGCGCGAAGCCCCGGTCGGTGACGATCACGCTCATGACGCCCGCCTCCGCTCGATCCGGCCGTTCACCAGATGGATGCCGCATTCGGTCTTGTCCTGCCCGCGCCAGCGCCCGGCGCGCGGATCCTCGCCCGGCGCCGCCGGCCCGGTGCAGGGGGCGCAGCCAATCGAGGGGAAACCGCGCGCGACGAGCGGGTGGCGCGGCAGCGCGTGGCGGTCCATGTAGGCGCCGAGCGCGCGCGCGTCCCAGCCGGCCAGCGGGTTGACCTTGACCCGTGCCGCGCCCGGCTCGTGCTCGAAGAGCGCCATCTCCGCCCGCGCCCTGCCCTGGAAGCGCTTGCGCCCGGTGATCCAGCCGTCGAAGCCGGCCAGCGCTTGCGCGAGCGGCCGCGCCTTGCGCAGTTCGCAGCAGGCATCCGGATCGGCACGATGCAGCAGCGCGTCGGTGTCCCCGGCGAAGAGCGCGCGGCGGTCGGGGCGAATGACGCGGACATCGGTCAGCCCCAGCGCCGCGGCAAGGTCGCGCTGATAGGCGAGCGTCTCGGGAAACAGCATCAGCGTGTCGATGAAGAGCACGGGCGTCGCCCGGTCGATGCGCGCCAGCAGGTGCAGGAGAACCGCCGAATCGGCGCCGAAGCTCGACACCATCGCGACGCGCCCCAGCGCGCCGGAAAGCGCATGCGCCAGCACCGCCTCGGCCGGCTTGCCGGCGAAGCGGGCGTTGAGCAGCGGCAGGTCGGCCTGCGCGGTGGTCAGATCACGCGGCATCGGCACTCTCCCCGTCATAGAGCGCGGCCTTGAAGGGCGCGGCGCCGAGCCGGCGATAGGCGGCGAGGAAGGTCTCGGCGCGGCTTGTGCGCAGCGCCAGATAGGCGCGCAGGATGCGCTCGATCGCCGGCACGATCTCGTCGGCCGGGAAGCCCGGACCGGTGCGCTCGCCCAGCGTCGCCTCCTCGGTGCCGTCGCCGCCGAGCGTGATCTGGTAGGTCTCCGCCCCGGCGCGGTCGAGGCCGAGGATGCCGATATGGCCGACATGGTGATGGCCGCAGGCATTGATGCAGCCCGAGATCTTGATCTTCAGCGGCCCGATGTCATGCTCCAACTTCAGCCGTTCGAAATGCAGCGCGATGTCCTGGGCGACGGGGATCGAGCGGGCCGTCGCCAGCGCGCAGTAATCCATCCCCGGGCAGGCGATGATGTCGGAGACGAGCCCGACATTGGCGGTGGCCAGCCCGTGCCGGCGCAGGACCGCGTGCAGTGCCGGCAGGTCGGCGCGGGCGACATGCGGCAGGATCACGTTCTGCTCGTGGCTGATGCGGATCTCGCCGTAGCC
>SLPP01000016.1 GCA_007131945.1 Paracoccaceae bacterium
GCGCGAGATCCGCACCGGCCCCTCGTGCACCGAGAGCGCCGCGCCGACCCCGTGGCCCGTCCCGTGGTCGTAATCGGCGCCGACGAGCCAGAGCGGATAGCGCGCAAGCGCGTCGAGATGCGCCCCGGCCACCCCCTTCGGAAACCGCGCGCGCGAGATCGCGATCATTCCCTGCAGGACGCGGGTATAGGCCGCGCGCGCCGCGGCCGGCGGGTCGCCCGCGGGCAGGGTGCGGGTGACGTCGGTGGTCCCGTCGGCATACTGCCCGCCCGAATCGACGAGATAGAGCTCGCCCGGCTCGAGCCGCCGGTTGGTCTCGTCGGTGACCCGGTAATGGACGATGGCACCGTTCGGCCCCGCGCCCGAGATCGTCTCGAAGCTTAGATCCAGAAGCTCCCCCGTCGCGCGGCGGCACTCTTCGAGCTTCATCGCCAGCTCGATCTCGCTCGGCCGGTGCCGCGCGACGGTGTCGAACCAGCGCAGGAACTCGGCCATCGCGGCCCCGTCGCGCAGATGCGCGGCGCGCATGCCGGCAAGCTCGGCCTCGGTCTTGCAGGCCTTGGGCAGCAGGCACGGATCCTCGCCCGCGACGCCTTGGGCCAGCGCGCGGGCGACGGCGACCGGCGCGGTGGCGGGATCGAAACGGACCGCGCCGTTGAGGCCCCTCAGCGCGCCCTCGAACGCGTCCGGCGCATGCAGGCTGACGCCGTCGAGCGCGATGTCGCCCAGCTTCGCGCGGTCGATGAAGAGGTCGAGCCGCGCATCGTCGTGCAGGATCGCGAAGGCCTGCACGACCGGGTTGCGCGGGATGTCGGCGCCGCGGATGTTCAAGAGCCACGAGATCGAATCGGGCAGGGTCAGCGCGACCGAGGCCTGTCCGGCGCGGCGCAGCGTGGTGGCGATCTCGGCCCGCTTGGCGGCGGCCGAGCGGCCGGCGAGCGCCTCGGGATGCAGGCGCACCCGGCCGCTTGGCGGCGCCGGCTGGTCGGGCCAGATCGTGTCGATGGGGTTCCCCTCGACCGCGCGCAGCGTGATCCGGGTCTCCTTCAGCGCCTTTTCGATCTTGCCGATCTCGTCGGGCGTGTGCAGCCAGGGATCGAAGCCGATGACGGCGTCCCCGGGCGCGTGGTCGCGCAGCCAGTCGCCGGCCGAGGGCTCGGGCCAGTCGACCGGGGTGAAGGCCTCGGCGTCGCATTGCGCGCGCACCTGCAGCCGGTAGCGGCCATCGACGAAGACGCCGGCGATCTCGGGCAGGACGATGCAGAACCCGGCCGAGCCGGTGAAGCCGGTCAGCCAGGCCAGCCGCTCGTCCCGCGGGGCGACGTATTCGCCCTGATGGGCATCGGCGCGCGGCACCAGGAACCCGGCGAGCCCGCGGCGGGCGAGTTCCTCGCGCAGCGCGTGCAGGCGCGGCGGCCCCTGGTCGGGGCGGGTGGTGGCGGTGAAGCTCTGCAGCATGGCGGCGGACCGGATGACTGGACGGGCCTGTGGTAGAGACCCGGAAAAGCCGGGTCAACCGAGCCGTGCCGGCGGGCGCGCTCCGGGATCGACACGCGACCCGGCCGCTAGCGGCCTGGCAACCACAGGGCGAGGCCGGGGAAGAGGATCAGCAGGCCCACCAGCAGGATCGAGCACAGGATGAAGGGCAAGGCCGCGACATAGATGTCGCGCATCGTCGTGTCGGGCGGGGCGACGCCCTTCATCACGAACAGCAGCAGCCCGAAGGGCGGCGTGGTGAAGCTGATCTCGAGCGCGAGCAGCATGATCAGCGCGAACCAGATCGGGTCGAAGCCGAGCTGGATGGCGAGCGGGAAGAAGATCGGCACGGTGAGCAGCATCATCGAGATCTGCTCCATGAACATCCCCAGGATCAGGAGCACCGCGAACATCGCCAGCAACATCGCCATGGGCGGCAGGTCGAAGCCGGTGGCCCAGGCGATCAGCCCGCGCGAGGCGCCGGAAAAGGCGAGGATCTGGCTGAAGGTGGCCGAGCCGAAGACGATCAGGTAGGCCATCAGCGTGACCCTGAGCGCGCCGGTGACCGAGGCAAGGAGCGCCTTCAGCGTGAGCGCCCGGAACAGCGCCGCCAGCACGATCACCCCCAGCGCGCCGAAGGCCGCCGCCTCGGAAGGCGTGGCGAGCCCGTAGAGCATCATCAGCACGATGCCGATCATCAGCCCGACCATCGGCACCACGTCGCGCAGGACGAGCCCGAGCTTGTGGAGCGCGGGGATCTCCTCGACCGCGTAGGGCGGGGCCGCCGAGGGGTCGCGGCGGGTCTGGATCCAGATCGTCACCAGGTAGAAGCCGGCGAGGATGAGCCCCGGGATCACGCCGGCGATGAGAAGCGCGGCGATATCCACCCGCGCCAGCGTCGCCAGCAACACCGCCAGCGCCGAGGGCGGGATGATGATGGCGAGCCCGCCGGTGCCCAGGATCGGCCCCAGCGACATGTGCTTCTTGTAGCCGCGCTTGTTCATCTCGGGCACCATCAGGCTGCCCATCAGCGCCGTCGAGCCCATCGACGAGCCCGAGAGCGTGGCGAAGCCGGTCCCGCCCAGCACGGTGACGTAGCTCAGCCGTCCCGGCAGGCGGCCGAGCAGCCGGTCGACGGTGGCGAACATCCGGTTGCCGAGCCCGGTATGGAAGAAGATCTCGCCCATCAGCAGGAAGAGCGGGATCGGCACCAGCGCGTAGGAAGTGAGCCCGCCGAGCCCGTTGTTCAGTAATTGCGTAACCCCGCGCTCTCCGCCCATGAAGATCCAGGCGCCGAGGATGCAGGCGGCGAGGAAGGCGATCGCCACCGGCATGCCCAGCGCCATCAGGAGCATGATCGAGCCGAGCAGGATCGCCAGCGCCTCGTACCAGATCATTCGTGGATCCCCGCCTCGCCGCTGTGCATCGGCTGGCGCCCGAAGACGAAGCGCGAGAATTCGACCGCCATCAGCCCGAAGCTGAGCGGAAAGGCGATGGTCAGCAGCCACCTCGGGTAGAAATAGGCGCGGACGTCGAAATCCATCCGCGCGATGTTGGTCTGCACGAGCAGGAAGCCGCGCCAGGCGAGATAGGCGCAGACCAGCACGCAACCCAGCGCCACCAGCCGGCTCAGGACCTGGCGCAGCGCTCTTGGAAGCGCCGCGGTGAGAAGCTCGATATGGACATGGCCGCGCCGGCGCACCAGCCAGGGCGCGCCGAGCATGGTCATGTAGAAGACCCCGTATTCGGTCGAGGTGAAGAGCCAGGCATGGGGCTGCAGGCCGAGGTTGCGCATGCTCACCGACCAGACGATGGCGACCATCAGCCAGACCAGCGCCGCGCCGGCGATCACGGCCATCCCCGTGACGATCAGGTCATAGCCGCGGATCAGTACCGCCACGGGCGCGCGCATCCGTCCACTCCAACCGGAAGGGCGCGGCACCCCGCGCGGGGTGCCGCCGGGGCCGGGGTCAGCCGCCGGCCCGTTCGAAGTCGTAGAAGAGCTCGATCAGCCGGTCGAAATGCCCCTCGTCCAGCGGCGCGGCCGCCATCAGTTCGCGCATCCGGTTCCAGGTCTCCTCGCGGGCGCCGCGCAGGTAGTTGGCGGCGGCATCGCCCTCGAGCTCGACCACGCCCATCCCGCCCTCGGCGAGCGCCTCGAACTCGCGGTCACGGCGCTCGCGATGCGCCTCGGCGCTGGCGATCTCGTGCTCGATCGCCACTTCCTGCAGGATCGTGCGCGCCTCCTCGCTCAGCGAATTCCAGCTGTCGAGATTGATGATCACGCCAAGGTCGGTCGAGAAGAAGCAGGGCTCCACCCGCCAGTTGACGAACTCGTTCCAGCGCAGGTCGAGAAGGCCGATCTGCGTCCAGCCGGTGGCATTGACGATGCCGCGCTCGAGCGCCGAATAGACCTCGCCGGTGGGCAGGTCGATCACCTGCGCGCCGAGATAGTTGGTGAAGAAGGCATTGTAGACCGGATTGCCGCGCAGGCGCACGTCATCCATCGACAGGTTGCCGTCGGCATCGAGGCGCGGCTCGTTCACCGTCCAGAGGTTGTAGCAGACGCCCGAGTCGAACCAGCCGAGGTACCAGACCCCCATCCGTTCCTGGTGGATCTCGTTGATCAGGTCGATGCCGCCGTTTTCGCGCGCCTCGGCGGCGACGCGGTTCGAGGTGACCAGCGCGTCCTTCTCGGGCAGCGCGCCGGCGTAGAACGAGCCCGGCGTGTAGGCCATGTCCACCACCCCGTCGCGCACCGCGTCGGCCTGCTGGAACATGCCGATCGCCTCGGGTCCGCCGCGCACGTCGATCTGGACGACGCCCGCGCCGCGCTCGTTCACCTGGTCGACGAACTGCAGGAAAGACTGGGTGTAGACCAGCGTCGGCGCGAAGGCGTGGACCGCGGTCAGCGTCTGCTCGGCCAGCGCGGTCGAGCCGCAGAGCGCGGCCGCCGCCGCGAGCCCGGTCATGCGGATATGTTTCATCTTGTTCTCCCTGTGTTGGGGGCCTGGCCCCGGTTGGCAGTCTCCCAGACCCACGGCGCGCGGGTCCGGCGTTCGGCCGCGAAGGCGGCGATCTCGCCCCGGTGCGCGGCCGTCAGGTCGATATCGTCCCAGCCGTTGA
>SLPP01000113.1 GCA_007131945.1 Paracoccaceae bacterium
CGGCGCCGCGTTGACGGTTGTCAGCCAGGCGCTTTCGGCGTATCACCCTGTCGATGACGCCGTTCTTCGACATGTCCGACCACGTCCGCCTGCCCCAGCGGTTCAGCCGCGAAGGCCGCTCGGTCCTGTCGCATCTCGGCTGAGGCGCGCCGCCGACCGGCGCGCCGCCGATCCCTGCCCGATTTCCTCGCCTAACTGGGAAAGAGCCATGACCGCTCCGAAAACACTCTATGACAAGATCTGGGACGCGCATCTGGTCGATGAGGCCCCCGACGGCACCGCGCTCCTTTATATCGACCGCCATCTCGTGCACGAGGTGACCAGCCCGCAGGCCTTCGAGGGGCTGCGGATGGCCGGACGCACCGTCCGCTGCCCCGAGAAGACCATCGCCGTGCCCGACCACAACGTCCCCACCACCCCTGACCGCGAGAAGGGGATCGAGAACGCCGAAAGCCGCATCCAGGTCGAGGAGCTGGACCGCAACGCGCGCGATTTCGGCATCCACTACTACCCGGTCAACGACATCCGCCAGGGGATTGTCCATATCATCGGCCCCGAACAGGGCTGGACGCTGCCCGGCATGACCATCGTCTGCGGGGACAGCCATACCGCGACGCATGGCGCCTTCGGCGCGCTCGCCCACGGCATCGGCACCTCCGAGGTCGAGCATGTGCTGGCGACGCAGACGCTGATCGCCAGGAAGTCGAAGAACATGAAGGTCGAGATCACCGGCAAGCTGCCGCCCTTCGTCACCGCCAAGGACATCACGCTCTCGGTCATCGGCGCGACCGGCACCGCCGGCGGCACCGGCCATGTGATCGAGTATTGCGGCGAGGCGATCCGGGGCCTGAGCATGGAAGGCCGCATGACGGTGTGCAACATGGCGATCGAGGGTGGCGCGCGCGCCGGCCTGATCGCGCCGGACGAGAAGACCTTCGACTATGTCCGCGGCCGGCCGCACGCGCCCAAGGGCGCAGCCTGGGAGGCGGCGATGACCTGGTGGCGGACGCTGAAATCCGACGAGGGCGCGCAGTGGGACAAGGTCGTCACCATCCGCGCCGAGGACATCGCGCCCGTCGTCACCTGGGGCACCTCGCCCGAGGA
Organism: Paracoccaceae bacterium; assembly: GCA_007131945.1. Classification (GTDB taxonomy): domain Bacteria; phylum Pseudomonadota; class Alphaproteobacteria; order Rhodobacterales; family Rhodobacteraceae; genus Pararhodobacter. The sequence goes on from SLPP01000113.1 coordinate 1,105, forward strand.
CGTGCTGCCGATCACCGGCGATGTCCCCGACCCCGAGAGCTTCGCCGGCGGCAAGATCGCCGCGGCGCGCCGCTCGCTCGACTACATGGGGCTGAAGCCCGGCACCAGGCTCACCGACATCCCGATCGACGCGGTCTTCATCGGATCGTGCACCAATGGCCGGATCGAGGACCTGCGCGCCGCGGCCGAGGTGCTGCGCGGCCGCAAGCTGGCGCCCGGCGTGCGCGGCATGGTCGTGCCCGGCTCCGGCCTCGTCCGCGCCCAGGCCGAGGAGGAGGGGCTGGCCCAGGTCTTCATCGACGCGGGCTTCGAATGGCGGCTGGCGGGATGCTCGATGTGCCTCGGCATGAACCCCGACCAGCTGGCCCCGGGCGAGCGCTGCGCCGCCACCTCGAACCGCAATTTCGAGGGCCGCCAGGGCCGCGGCGGGCGCACGCATCTGATGTCGCCGGTCATGGCCGCCGCCGCCGCCGTCACCGGCCGGCTGACCGACGTGCGCGAACTGATGACCGAGACGGTCTGAACACCGGCCCCGGTCGGACCGCCGGTGCCTCGAGACTGCCGCGCCCGCCTCCCGGGCGTCCCACGTTTGTCATACGCTTGTCATACGGTCTGTGACACCCGTCTGGCAGCCCCAGAAGGACAGAACCAGGATGGAGAAGTTCACCACGCTGACCGGGATCGCGGCGCCGATGCCGCTGGTCAATATCGACACCGACATGATCATCCCGAAGCAGTTCCTGAAGACGATCAAGCGCACCGGCCTCGGCGTGCATCTCTTCGACGAGATGCGCTATACGCCGGAGGGCGCGGAGGTGCCCGATTTCGTCCTCAACCAGCCGGCGTATCGCGAGGCCAGGATACTGATCGCAGGCGATAATTTCGGCTGCGGCTCGTCGCGCGAACACGCGCCCTGGGCGCTGATGGATTTCGGCATCCGCTGCGTGATCTCGACCTCCTTCGCCGACATCTTCTACAACAACTGCTTCAAGAACGGCATCCTCCCGGTGATCCTGCCGCCCGACGCCGTCGAGCAGCTGATGGACGATGCCGAGAAGGGCGCGAACGCCCGGATCACCGTCGATCTCGAGGCGCAGACGGTCACCGCCGCCGATGGCACGGTCTTCGAATTCGACATCGACCCTTTCAAGAAGCACTGCCTGATCAACGGCTTGGACGATATCGGGCTGACGCTCGAGAAAGTGTCGAAGATCGACAGCTTCGAGGCCACCGCCCGCGCCCGTTTTCCCTGGGCATAGGCCGAAGACCCCGGCCGGCTTCGGGGTTTCCGATCGGTAAACCCCGGAATTCGCGCCAATTTTGAACAAAAAACCGCGCACAATCCGCTCGCGTCACCGCGCCCGAATCGCCTAGCACTGGGGCGACGGAACGCAGGTGGAACATGAGCTTTCACTCCTCCTCCGCTGTGAAGGGATCCGCGTGGCGCGCCGCCGCGCGGGTGATCATGCCGGCGCCGCCGCCCCCCGGACCGACCCGGGCCGACCCGGACATTCCCGTCTTCCGCGGCCCCGGCCTGCCCGGCGCGCTTGCCCGTGGCCTCGCCATCGCGGCGCTGGTGATGCTGCCGTCGCTGGTGATCCCCGGCATCCCGCCCGAAACCGCGCATCTGGTGGTGCTGCTCGCGCTCTTCGCCGCGACGCTCACCGCCTATGAATACGCCTCGCCCTATCCCGGCCTGCTCGAGTTCCGCTTCGGCGCGCCCTACAACCGCACGCGCTACCTCGTCGTCGGGCTCGCCGCGTTGCTCCTGGCGCTGCTGCAGCGGCACGCGACCGATCCCGGCCCGCTGACCGAGACCGTCGCGGCCCTCGCCGCCGCCTGCGGGCACCTGCTGTCGGCCAGCGCCAGCCCGGTCGCCCTGCTCGCCGCGGTGCTGCCCGAAAGCGTCGATGCGGCCGAACGCGCGCTGGTGCGCGACGGGGCGGGCCTTGCCTTCGTGCTGGGCCTGGCGGTGATCGCGGTCTCCGGCGGCGCCATGCGCCTCGGCCTCTGGCCGCACAGCGCGCGGCCGTTCAATGTCTGGATCAACCTGCCGACCTTCGAGCCGACGGCGGGGTCGGACGTGGTGACCCGCCTGCGCCGGCAATCCGCCCTCAGCCTCGGCGTCGGCCTGGCGCTGCCGTTCCTTCTGCCCGGCGTCGTGCTGGCCTCGACGATCCTGATGCAACCGGTTAGCCTGACCTCGCCGCTGGGCTATGTCTGGGGGATCGTTCTGTGGGCCTATTTTCCGGTTGCTCTTATCATGCGCGGCATGGCCCTGGGCCGCGTCGCCCGCCTGATCGAGGAACGCCGCGCCCGGATGGATCCCGCCCTCATCGATCCCGACGCCTGAGGCGCATCGCCGGGCTGGCCGCGCTGGCGCTGCTGCTCGGTCTGCCGGCGGCGGCGGAAAGACTGCGCCTTGCGGTCGTCAATTCCGGGCTCAGCCGCGACGGGCCCGGGCTACTGCTGCGCGATATCCGGCGCGGCGAGCGGGACGTTCTGGCCATGCGCGACCTGATCGCGGCGGCGCGCCCGGATGTCCTGCTGCTCTTGCGCTTCGACTACGACCTCGACGGCGCGGCGCTCGCCGCGTTTGCCGAACGCCTGGCCGAGGCGGGGCATCCGATGGCGCACCGGTTCGCGCTGCGGCCGAACAGCGGCTGGGCGACGGGGCTCGACCTCGACGGCGACGGGCGGACCGGGACGCCCGACGACGCGCAGGGATTCGGCCGTTTCGCCGGCGAGGGCGGCATGGCGATCCTGTCGCGCCTGCCGGTCGACGCGGCGGCGGCGCGCGACCATTCGGACTTCCTGTGGCGCGACCTGCCCGGCGCCCTGATCCCCGAGCGCGACGGCAGGCCCTTCCCCTCGGCCGAGGTCTTCGACGTGCAGCGCCTCGCCTCCACCGGCTTCTGGCAGCTGCCGGTCGCGACCGCGTCCGGGCAATCCCTCACGCTTCTGGCCTGGCATGCCGGTCCGCCCGTCTTCGGCGGGCCGGAGGAGCGCAACCGTCGCCGCAACCACGACGAGACCGCCTTCTGGACGCAGCTTCTGGACGGCAACCTGCCGATGCCGCCGCCCTCCGCACCCTTCGTCCTGATGGGCAGTTCGAACCTCGATCCCGAGGCGGGCGACGGCATGCACGCGGCGATGCAGGCGCTCATCGCGCATCCGGCGCTGCAGGATCCGATGCCGATCGGCACCCGTCCCGGCACCGACGCGCCGAGCGCCGCCACCGCCCACTGGCCGCGCGGGCCCGGTGCGCTGCGGGTGAGCTACCTGCTGCCCTCGGCGGCGCTGGACGTGGTCGATGGCGGGCTGATCTGGCCCGACGGCGACGCGAGCCATGCGCTCGTCTGGGTGGATATCGCCCTGCCCTGACGCCAGGTTCAGGCCGCGCGAAAGGTCCGCCGCCACCAGATCCCGGCCAGGACCGAGAGCCCGACGACCGCCAGCACCGCGACATCGACATGGATCCCGACATTCGCCGCGGC
>SLPP01000414.1 GCA_007131945.1 Paracoccaceae bacterium
CGAAACACCGCGCAGCGCCATGATCGGGCCGTAATAGGTCTCGATATTGCGGACCTCCAGCAGCGCGCGGGTCGCGGCCGGGGCATCGGACAAAGGTTTCGTTGTGGTTAACGGCATGAAAATCCGCAATTCTTTTCAATCACTTCGCAAAGGCGCACATTTTGTGCACCCCCCCCCTTTCGTGCTGCCATCGGCGGCGATCCGGGCCGGTCTCACACCCGCTCCCCCGTCGCGCTCGCCGTCTTCGAGATCGCCCCGGTCCCCAGATAGGCCGCGATCACCTCCGGATGCGCCTGCACCTCGGCCGGCGTCCCCTCGGCGAGCTTGCGCCCGCCGTCGAGCGCCAGCACCCGGTCCGAGACCTTGCCGACAAGGCCCATGTCGTGCTCGACCATCAGCACCGTGATCCCCATCTGCCGGCGGATATCCTCGATCCACCAGCGCATGTCCTGCGTCTCCTCGACGGAAAGGCCCGAGGCGGGTTCATCGAGGAGCAGCAGCCGCGGCTTCGTCGCCAGCGCGCGGGCAAGTTCGACGACCTTGCGCACGCCGTAGGGCAGCCCGGCGATGAACTTGTCGCGGTAGGGCTGCAGGTCGAGGAAGTCGATCACCTCCTCGACCGCGTGGCGATGCGCCCGCTCCTCCGACCGCGCCCGCCCGAGGAAGAACATCTCCTCCAGCAGCGTCGTGCGCCGATGCCGGTGGCGGCCAACGAGCAGGTTCTGCAGCACCGTCGCGCGGTCGAAGAGCTCGATGTTCTGGAAGGTCCGCGCGATCCCCAGCCGCGGCACCTCGTGCGGCTTGAGCCGCAGAAGGTCCTGCCCGTCGAAGGTGATCGAGCCGGAGGCGGGCGTGTAGAAGCGCGAGATCATGTTGAAGACGGTGGACTTGCCGGCGCCGTTGGGGCCGACGAGGGCGAAGACCTCGCCCTCCCTGACGTCCATCGTCAGGTCGTTGACCGCCGTGACCCCGCCGAACCTGAGCGTGACGTTCTCCAGTTCCAGAAGGCTCATCGCACCCGCTCCGTCTTCAGGTAGCTCTTCTGCCGGCGGAACATGTCGCGCCGGGCGAAGGGGAAGAGCTCGAACCAGATGCGGGTCTTGAGCCAGCGGCCGTAGAGACCCATCGGCTCGAAGATGATGAAGAGGATCAGGATCATCCCGAAGACCCCGATCTCCAGCCCCGGCACGTAGAAGCCGCGGCCGAGGACGTCGGTCACCAGCGACAGGCCCTGCGGCAGGAAGGCGATGACGATGGCGCCGAGGAAGGCGCCGTGGATGAAGCCGAGGCCGCCGACGACGATCATCATCAGAAGCTGGATGGCGATGAGGAAGTTGAAGGTCTCGTTGTTGAAGGATCCCGCGAAGAGCCCCATCAGCGCGCCGCCCAGCCCGGTGATGGCGCAGGAGAGCCCGAAGGCGATGGTCTTGGTGCGCGCCACGTCGATCCCCATCGCCTGCGCCGAGACCTCGCTGTCGCGCACCGCGGCGAAGGCGCGGCCGAGCGGCGAGCGCAGCAGGTTGCGGTAGATCAGCGTGACGACGAGCACGATGGCGAGGGTCATGTAATACCAGTATTCCGGGTTGACCCAGCGGTTGATCTCGACCCCGAAGAGGGTGATGTCGGGCGCGAACATCCCGTTCACGCCGCCGGTCCAGCGGCGCAGCATGACGATGATGTCGTCGGCGATGATCGCGAGCGCGAGCGTGGCGATGGCGAGATAGACCCCGTGCAGCCTGAGCGCCGGGATGGCGATCAGCGCGCCGACGAGCCCGGTGATGATGCCGGCGAGGACGAAGGCCAGCAGGAACGGCACGCCCGACTGCATCATGATCACGCAGGTATAGCAGCCGAGCGCCATGAAGGCCGAATGGCCGAGGCTGATCTGCCCGGTCTGGCCGGTCAGGAGCATCAGCCCCAGCCCGGCCACCGCCCAGATCAGGACATTGGTCACCTCGCCGAGGAAGAAGCTGTCGAGCACGAAGGGCAGCGCCAGCAGCACGACGAGAAGCGCGGCATAGGCGGCGAAGTTCCACCAGTCGGGAAACAGCCGGATGTCGTGGTCGTAGCTGGTCTTGAAGTGGAACCGCATCGGCTCAGACCTTCTTCGTGCGGACCTGCGCGAACAGGCCGTGCGGGCGGAAGACCAGGACTAGGATCAGAAGCGCATAGGGCGCGACCTGGCTGTAGCCGGCGGGCAGGTAGCGCGAGGCGAAGGGCTCGATCACGCCGACGATGAGCCCGCCCATCAGCGCGCCGGGCAGCGAGCCGAAGCCGCCGATCACCGCCGCGGCGAAGGCCTTGATGCCGATGAAGCCGGCCGAGACGTCGACCGCGCCCTTCGAGGCATAGAGTATCCCCGCCACGCAGGCGACGACGGCGGCGAGCGCCCAGACCGCCCCCTGCACGCGCTTCACCGGGATGCCCATGTAATAGGCCGCCATCTGGTTCTGGCTCGCCGCCTGCATGGCGAGGCCCAGCTTGGTGCGCTGGAAGAACTGCCACAGCATCAGGGTCAGGATCACCGTCACCGCGATCACCGCGATATCGGCGAGGCTGAGGACGACACCGGCGAAGCGCACGTCCCCCAGCGCCAGCGGCGAATGCAGGTTCAGCGGCTCGTGGCCCCAGATGACGCCGGCGACGAAGCGGACGACGAAACCCAGCGCGATGGTCAGGATGACGATGGCGATCTGGTTCTGTCCGAAGAGCTGGCGGATCAGCGCGATGTCGAAAAGATATCCCAGCGCCCCCATGATCAGGAGCGCCAGAGGCACGGCGAGCCAGAAATTGATTCCCATGAAATGCGGATTAACCAGCCCGATCATCACGAAGGCGCCGAGCATCATGAAATCGCCCTGGGCGAAATTGACCGCCTCGGTCGCCTTGTAGATCAGCACGAAGCCAAGCGCGATCAGACCGTAGACGCAGCCGTTGGCCAGACCGCTCAACAGCAGCTGCAGTATTTCCATAGAGGCGCCCTCCCCAGCGCGCAAAGCCACCGGTTTCGCGCTCCCGCCCTTGCGGCCTCGGCCGGTGGGCAGGTTCCTGGTGGGCTGCGCCGGCAGGATTGCCGCAACCGCGCCGCGTTTCAACCAATTTCGCCGCCGCGCGTCGCATTTCGACGTAACGACAACTTTCCTTGTGGCGCGGCCGGAGGCACGCGCATCCCAGCGCGAAGGCCGGAATGAGTCGGTAACCATTTTGGAAAATAGAAAGCCGTCGCAAAACAAAGACTCTTTGCGACTTTATGAGCTCACGTTAACGTGTCAGTAACCGTGTTTGTAGCCATCTGGTTAACGCAACGCACGGCTCACAACTGCAAAACTTCGTGACATCGGGAAAACCGCCATGACCTTGACCTTCGCACTTCTCGCCGACGCCAAACTCCCCCACTACTTCGAGGACTCGACGCTGAGCCTTTATCTGGGCGATGCCAGCGCACCGATTTACCATCTGGGTTCGGTGCGCGAACTAGAGGCCAAGGAACCGCTCGGCGATGCCGGCGCGCAGGCGCTGCATGTCGTGCTCGACGGGCGGCTGGTCGGGCGCGAGGGCTGGTGGGGGCCGGGCAACCATCTCTCCGGCAGCCAGGGTGCGCGGCTGATGGCCGACGTCCCCACCCGGGTCTGGACGCTGGACATGAGCGCGCCGGTCTGGACCGCGCCTGCCAGCCGGCCGCTGCGCAAGGCGCTGACCCGGGCGCTGATCGCCGCCGACGCCGCCGAGGTGGCGGCGACCCCGCCCACCGAACTGCCCGATCCCGAGACGCTGTGCGACCATGACCACCCCGAGATCCGCCGCCGCGCGATCCGCCTGCGCCGCGCCACGCCGGCCTCGACCGCCGAGGCGATCTTCCTTTTCGTGCAGGCCATGCCCTACCGTTTCGGCACCTGGCAGGAGCGCGCCTCGGACACGCTCGCCCGCGGCTCGGGCATGTGCACGACCAAGGCCAACCTGCAGGTCGCGCTGATGCGCGCCGCCGGGCTCGAGGCCGGCTTCGTCGAGATGCCGATGGACATGAACGTCCTCGGCCTCCTGATGCCGCTCGGCTGGCAGCCGATGATGCGCCAGACGGTGCGGCACTATTTCGGCGCGGTGAAGCTCGGCGGGCGCTGGCACGCGGCCGACAGCTCCTATACCGACGACGCGATGCGCGTCTATGCCCAGGGGATCCCCGATGCGGTCACCGTCATCCCCGCCTGGCTGGGCGAGGGGCGGCCCTACAGCCCGACCATGATGCTGCACGAGATGGATCTCTTCGACATCGACGTGCGTCCGGAGATCACCGAGGTCCTGGGCAAGACCAGCCGCTTCCACCCGCGCCATTTCGAGGCGCTGAACACGCGGCTCGACCGGGCGCAGGGCAGCCACCTGAAATGGCTGCGCATGGATGCCGCCACGCCCGCTGCCGTGGTCGAACAGGCTGGGGACGAGGCGCGCGCATGAGTCCCTACGACTGGGACTTCAGCGCCCCGACGCCCTCGGCGATGGGCGATCACGACGTGCCGCCAGCCTCCGACCGGCTGGCGGGCCGGCGGATCGCGCTTCTCGTCACCGGCGGCATCGCGGCGATGAAGACCCCGGCGC